>JBFFHG010000408.1:0-4426 GCA_041557055.1 Desulfosarcinaceae bacterium | reverse complement strand
TTTCTTTTTGTTCCTATTGCGTTTCATCTAACCTTCCAATGTAGGAGGGCCATGCCCGCGACCATCATGCCCGCGAAAAGAATTCTGAAATTCATGTCGATCCTTCAAACCCACACCGCATTCCAGAACGGATAATCATGGATGCGTTCAACGATATCTGCACGTTTAGGATTTAAAACGATGTATCTGGCCAGATTACGCAAATCCTCTTCTTCTCTCACTGCATGATCGTAATAGGCGGCCTGCCAGAGTTTTCCGCGCCTGCCCAGAACACGATTGGCCGAACGGGCGCTGGACGATTTAATACGATTTATGACCAGATCAAGCGTATGCTTTTTACCGAGTTGGACGAGCCAATGCGCATGATCCGGCATCAAAACCCAGGAAAGCATGTTGGCATCGCCGAGAACAGCACTGTCTTCGAAACAGCGAGCAGCTGCGCAACCAGCTTTAAAATCGACAAAAAACCTCCGCCGTTCCAAAGTAGTCGATGTCACAAAATAGACATGACCTGGAAGCGAAGCCCGCCCCTTACGCAACGCACTATTCCCCGGTCCCTGTTGCCGTACGAGCGGGCCATGCCCGCTATCTTTGATTTGATTGTCATTAAAGGTCATTTGTTTACCGTCATCTGTTTTCAATATTTTCGCGGGCGTGGCCCGCTCCTACACCCCATTGCAACTATCGAAAACTTGGGAGAGGATTCGATTGGGAAGAGTGCTGATTTCATCCAGCCGCTTGCGAAATCCAACCGTAATTTTTTCAGTTTCATTAAGTTTTTTCGACAAACACATCATCATTTCTTTTTGCTTTTCGAGGGGAGGTGAAAATATAGGGAAGGCTTTTAGAACCTTTTGGTTGATCGTAGCTATACCGGTGGTCTTTTTGGCATGGGCAAAAAAATAATCCTTGCCGTATGGCGAAGCGATCTGGGCACTGATAAATTCCGGCTGATATTTGTCCGCTGGGAATCTGACACGAAAAATATGGTTCTGATGAATACACTCCTGCAATTCACCGGGCCAAAAAGTGCCTCGGCCAAGTTTATCAGGATCACCGCCCTCAGTTAGAAGAATATCGCCCTTCCGCAAGCGCCACTTATTGATCTCTGTTTCAGTGGCTTCTATGGTTTTGATCTCCTTTAAATCAAGATGACCATCCTTGACGTTGGCCACTCGCAAATAGGGCACCTCCCGCAAGTGTTCATCCTTTGTTTTTCTGCCCAAGGTGATTCCGGAAACAACATTACCGGCTTCACCAAGCGGAACAATAGGCCACCGTTCGAAGTTCTTTTTGTCGAAAACATCGCGCAGATATGCAACAGATAATGCTTCGGAATCTGAGAGTTCCACCTCAGCCGCCTTGCGGGCCTTTTCCACTTCGGCCAGTTGGGCTTTGAGTTGGGCGGCGATGCGGCGTTGAGATTTAATTGGAAAGTCCGGTATATTCAACCTTTCTATAAAACCAGCCTTTACGCTATGGACTGTCGCGCCGATCTTAACACCTGATTGGAGGATAAATTTTTCATTTGCTTTTAAGAAGAAAGCAATAAACTCCGAATCAAATCCTGAGTGCGGAACAATTCCTTTGATGTCCTGGTTAAAAGCACCATCACAACGAAGAATTCCAACCGGCAAGCTGTGAGCAAGAACGCCTGACCGAACAACCACCAGAAGACTCCCTTTATCAAACTTTTGTGTTGCACTATTATCGATAGCTTCTTGACTTATATGATCTTGAGAATCGATTAGTTCGAAACTCTTTATATCTTTTGGTGAAAACCAAGGAATCTTACCGGTCCAGAATTCAGCATTTGCCTTTGAGGGCGTCCCACCGCTGAAAAACCGGCATACATCGCACATCCTTATCATTTTCATACCCCAAACAACCTCCCCTTAGCCTCCAACATTACATCCACTGGCCTTCCCATCACCTTAAGCGCCGCCAATCCCCCGGCCGCCCGGATCTCGGGCACTTCCCACAGGGCCGCGGTTTCCAATGCTTCGGTGCCGCCGATCTCGAATTGCTGGCCCAGGCCTTTTAGCACCGCGGCGGCCCGGGGATCAAGGCCTTTGAACCAGGCTTGATTTCCCGTGAGATACAAATGGCTGCGCTCGGGCCGCTTGAGGGCCCGGGCTTTATAGCCGTGATGGGCAAACAGGTCGTAGAGGTCGAAGTCCACCATGTTGTCCAACTCCCGCAGCACTTCGGGGCTGAAGTTGTCGCCCAGCAGGTGGTCGATCAATTGGCGGCGGCGTTGGGTTTCGATCCAGAGCCCGCGGAACTGCCCCAGGTCACGGGCTTCGCGCAGCACCCGCTGCACCATTTCGCGACGGTACTCATCCACTGGGATGGGCACCTCCCGGCCGCCGCGGTTGCAGAGGATAAAGCGGCCCTGGGGGGTGATGGAGACCGTTTGGCCGTGCATTTCGGCCACAGGCGAAAACGCTTCGGGCTCATCATCATACCCGCCGCCTTTATTACCGCCATTGTCACCTCCGCCAGGGATGTCAGGATTGGGACGGCGCGGCCGGGTGATGAAATCGACACCGAAAAGATTGGTAACCCCGGTATAGTCGTAGAGCCAGAATTTGTATTTGCCGGTCTCTTCGTGGATGCGGGTGCCGCGCCCCAGCATCTGGTAGAACTTGATGGGCGATTGCAGGTAGCGGAAAAAGACCACGGCATTGAGCCGTTCGACATCCACGCCAGCTTCCAGCAGGTCCACGGTGCAGGCAATAAATGCCCTTTGGCCGGAGCCGCGCATGGGTTCGATCATGTCGGCACCGTTGTTGCTGCCGCCCATGCACTTGAAGGCGTAATGCTCCTTGGGCTCGCGGCCCTGATATCGGCACCAGACGGCATAGCAGTTGTTGAGCGCCATGGCCACGCGGTTGGCGTGCAGCTCCCGGGCGCAAAAAACAATGACTTTTTGTTCCGGCCCGCCGTTGTCGCACAACTGTTTGAACAGGTCGTCGCACATGGCTTTAATGCGGTCGGGCAGCAGCAGGTCATCGTCAAAATGATGGGCGCTGTATTGGTCCTTTTTCAAATCATCGGGGCCGATGGATCGTCCGGTGCGGGCTTCGATGGGGTTGGCGGCCAACACCTCCTCGCGGGTAAAGGTGCGCCAATCGATGGAGGCTTTGCGCCGCACGATTTCACAGGCCGCCAGGTAGCCGTCCTCCTGGGCTTGGATCAAGGTGTACTCATAGACCGGTTCGCCGAAGTATTTTATGTTGTTGGCCGTGATTTCCTCATCTTCGGTGGTGCGTTTTTTGGATTCGCGCAGTTCACGCGGGGTGGCGGTCAGGCCGATCTGCACGGCGTTGGGGTTGCGCTTGAGCACCTGGGACCAGCGGCCCCAGGCTGAGCGGTGGCACTCGTCGATGATGATGACGCTGAAGGCGTCTTCGGCGTAATGTTCGGTGAGAAAGCTGGCGATCTCTTCGGCCTCGTCGTCCAATCCCAGGGTCTGATAGGTGGCGATGTGGATGCGGGCGTTTTGGGCCTCGTTTTTGCCGTTGCGCGTTTGCACAATGCGGGCGTTGTCGCCGAACACGGCCTTGATTTTGTTGTACGCCTGGGTGCGCAGCTCGTCCCGGTCGCACAGAAACAGGGCTGGTTTGGGCAGCATGCGGGCTTCGTGCAGTCGCCACAGCAGGTTGGCGGCAATGATGGTTTTGCCCGAGCCGGTGGCCATGGAGAGCAGCACATGGGCGGGTTCATGGTGTTGCCGGCAGTAGATGATCTTTTCAAAGGCTGCCCGGATGGCCGCATCCTGGTAATAGCGGGATTGGGGATAGGCCGGGCTGTCGGCCATAAAGAGCATGGCGGCTTCGGGCGTGTTGAGATCGATGCCCGAATCTTTGGCATACCGGGTGGTCAGGTCGCTATGAGGAGGGAAATCCGGGAACGGAAACGGCCCGCCCTGCAAACCGGTCACCGTATCGAATTCGCCATAGCGTCGGCCATTGGTGGCAAATACATATTTGACGTCATAGCGGCTGCAATCGGCATAGCCCTTGGCCTGCTGCATGCCCTTGAGCGGGTCTTCGGTTTCGCGCTTGGCTTCCAGCACGGCCACGGGCAAGGATTTGGGCATATCGCCGACCTGAACACAGAGCAAATAGTCGGTGCGGCCCTTACCCCTGCGCCGTCAGCCCATGGGACCAGTTGGCTCAACCGGCGCCGGGGTTTCCAGCTTGATCCGTTGGTGGTCGTCGTAGCCTTTGCTTCGCAGCACTGGATCGATCAGGTGAAATCGGGTTTCGGCTTCGTTATAGGCCATGTCGGCTCCAGAGAATGATCAATTATGCCTGCTCAAATGATACCCTTTTTATGAAGACCTTGAATTGATTGCCATCGCGATCGTCTTCGAAACGGATGTCCGGAAACGCCTTAAGCGCCCGGATGATGCCGCTGC
>JBFFHG010000407.1:0-4429 GCA_041557055.1 Desulfosarcinaceae bacterium | reverse complement strand
TTGATCTATTAAGTTGAATTTCGCTATTTCAAAAAAGGGCATTCTTTCTCTTTTAGGAAAGATGCCCTTTTTAATTTTGGAGCTTCGGTTTAAACCACAGTGACGTTTACGGCGGCAGGACCTTTTTTACCTTGCTCAATGTCAAAGGTCACCCGGTCGCCTTCGCTCAGGCTTTTAAAACCGTTTGCGTTTATACCTGAATGATGGACAAACACATCCGGTCCGTTCTCCTGTTCGATGAAACCGAAACCTTTTTGATCGTTAAACCATTTTACAGTACCATTGGCCATGATGACATCCTCCTTTCTTGTTAAACCCTGCGACTGAATACATTACATCGCCATGCCGGATCCAATCCGGCATCCGTCTGGGTGCCGGCCTTTGCCGGAATGACGACGGTGGGGTATTTAATTGCTGGCTTAAAAATAGTATTCAAAATCTTAAACTGGAGGATGCTTCCTTTCGGTACAGAATTGTTCCTACAGAAAAAAATCGCCCCTCGAATTCATTCTGGTTCCGGGGCCATGTTGAATGGCGCTATCATAAACCAATTTTGGTCGAAAGCAAGCTAATTGTTGAAATAAAAAAAAATATGTGCTTGCAGTGCCTTACGCTCTTTTTTCTCCAAAAAGGAGCGTAGTGAAATATCGTCTCTTTATTTTCTAATGTGCAATAAATACAATTTGTTGTGTTTGCGGCGACAGGGGCTTCGGGCGCTTGGATCCGTCAGGCCGCCGCATTAAAGCCCTTGTGGCATGCTTTTGTAAAACATTGCCCCGACTTACAAAAGAAGAAGGTCCTCTTTGCAACCCGGTCTTTGGGCGGCAACCGCAGCCAACGGATTGCTTTTCCGAATCAAGCCAAAATCCGTCTCAAAATCAGGGATGGTGTCATTTGATCTCCTTCTTTTTGGTTGGGCGCAACCAGCTTTAAAAAGCTGAGGAATAGAAATATAGAATTAAAATATTGCTTGACTCGTTATTATGTACATGTATATACATGTACATAATAACGGCGATGAAAAAGCGTTTTCTATAATCCGGTAATTGGTGGTCTGCTTTTACCGGATAGCGGCAAATATGAATCATGGGGCAAAAATGATTAAAAATGTGCCTGGATCCAAACCGTGTTATCACCTGCTGCCCATTCGACCCTTTTTCCTTTTTGTATCAGGAGCTGAGTCCTTTATTTCCAAGAGAGCGTCTATTTTTCAAAAAAGGGGGGATTAATGAATTTCAAAATATCTGAAGAATTAGAGAAAACACAGATATCCATCCGTGAATTTGTTCAAAACGAATTGAAACCATATGCGCATGAAGTGGAGGATTCCTGCAAAATACCGGATTCCATCCTGGATAAAATGCGAAACAGGGGGCTTTTTGGAGCGACAATACCAAAAGAATATGGCGGCGGCGGCATGGGCAAGCTTGAATTCTGCCTCATTGAAGAGGAGCTGGTAAAGGCCCATTTTGCATTTCAAGATATCATCAGCCTCAATAACGGCCTTGGTTCCAAGGGGCTTGTTCTGGATGGCAGTGAAGCGCTGAAACAAAAATATCTGCCGCGACTGGCTTCCGGTGAACTCATTTCCGCGTTTGCTCTTACAGAGCCTGACGCTGGATCCGATGCAGCCTCATTAACGACCTCCGCTGTAAGGCAGGGGGACCATTTCATTCTTAACGGCCTTAAGCATTTCATTACCAATGCGCCCATCGCGGATGTTTTTATTGTGATTGCCGTGACTGATTCGGAAAAAGGCGTAAAGGGCGGGATGTCCGCATTTTTGGTGGAAAGGGAGACGCCGGGGGTATCGATCGGGCACATTCACAATACAATGGGCATGCATGGAACCCACAAGAGCGAGGTCGTTTTCAAGAATGCGCCCGTTCCCGTTTCCAACGTTATCGGTGATGTCGGAAACGGTTTTATGACAGCGATGAAAACCGTGGATGACGGTCGCATGGGGGTTGCCGCCGCTTCTCTGGGAATGGCCGCGCGTCTTTTGGATTTGGCTGTTGGGTATGCCCGCCAGGCTGAGCGCGACGGAAAATCCATGGCTTCGCATCAATCCGTCCAGTGGCTTTTAGCTGATATGGCCACGGAAATTTATGCGGCCCGCACGATGATCTATACAACGGCCGCTCAAATAGACAGAGGGGCGCACTGCCCGATGAGGGCGGCGATGTGTAAACTTTACGCCTCTGAAATGGTTAATCGGGTCGTTCAAAAGTCTATGGAAATCATCGGAAAGGATTCATTCCGGTATGGAAATGAGGTCGAAAGAATATGCCGGGATGCAAGAATTTTGACCATCTTCGAAGGTACTGCGGAGATCCATCGTATTATTATTGGCCGGCATCTGCTCAAAGGATCTCGCCCTGATGTTTAGTTCAATTTTGCGGCCAATAGGTGCATGAAGGAGCAAAGAATGAAATTCACACTTTCCAACGAACAGAGATCAATAAAGCGTGCTGTACATGAATTTACCAAGGGGGAATTCGACGAAGACAAAATACTGGCGCTTTTGCACGAAGGCCGGTTTCCGGAAAAGATATGGAAAAAGGCATGTGCCTTAGGTTTTGTAGGCATTTGTTATCCAGAAGAATATGGCGGACAGCAGTGCGGCGCCATGGATCAGATCCTGGTGATTGAAGCGCTGTGCACAAAGGATTCTTCGGTCGGAATCGCCTTGAGTCTCGCAGACATGGGGGCGGAATTGATTTGTGCTCTGGGCGCGGCCGGTCAGAAGAAAAAATATCTGCCCCGGCTATCCAAAGGCAAGCTTCTATCCACCGCCCTGTTTTCAGACACGGACCGGGATGATGCATGCAGCGCCAAAAATCTGGTACTCAGCGTCGATGGTGATTGCTTCAGGCTTAACGGCAAGTCAGACCATGTATTTAATGCAGATCTGGCCGGCCTTTTTGTGGTGCAATGCTGCAAGGACGATGGTGAGTGTTTTGCCGTTGTCGATAAAGATGCCGTCGGCGTATCGATCAACGCGCTGGGTCGCAAGTTGGGTATGGGCATGCTTTCGTGGCAAGAGGTCTCTTTCAATGATGTAAGGGTCGGTACAGAGGCCGTAATGACCGTTGAAAAAGGAAAATCCATAAACGATTTTTCGCAAAACAGGTTGCTGAAAATAAGTTCAATGTATCTTGGAATCGCACAGGGGGCGTATGACCAAGCCTTGATTTACAGCAAACAGAGAGAACAATTTCGCAGGAAAATCGCTGAGTTTCAGGGGATTCGCCACAAACTGGTTGATATGTACGCAGACGTAATGGCGGCCCGAAGCCTGGTGTATCATTGCGGTGCCATGGCGGATAAGGGGCCGATGGATTTGGCAGATCTTACGGTTGTCAAACTTCAAGCCGAACGCGCCGCTTTGGAAGTTACCTATCAGGCGCTGCAAATTTTTGGCGGTTCGGGTTACATGGTCGAAATCCCTATCGAGCACTACTATAGAGATGCAAGGATGTTGCAGGTTTTGACGGGGCGGACAATTTTTCAAAAGGATCGGGTCGCCCGATTCATCATCGGCGGGGTCAACGCCAACGCTGCGTGAAAAACATGGGTAAGAGTGACCAACGGTGCGATATTTTAACGATAATTATGGAAAAGAGTCCCAATTTCATTGAGAAAGGAGGTAAAAAAGGCTTATGACCGGTTACTACGTTGAGAAGCTGGCCGGCGAACGTCTGCAACGATGTTACGAAATCGCGTCCCCGCGGGTCAAGCAGTACTTTGAGGCAGAGATTCAGCATGTTCTGGAACGTCTTAAGCCTGCGGACAGCGTGCTCGAACTCGGCTGCGGGTACGGGCGGGTCACGTTGAGGCTCGCGCAGGTCGCAAAACGCGCAGTCGGTATTGATTCGGCGTCCGGGAGCATTGAACTCGCCCGCCGCATTGATAGCCGGGGGCGGTGTGAGTTTATGGTCATGGACGCGCTGGATCTTCAATTTCCTGATTGCAGTTTCGATGCAGTGGTATGCATTCAGAACGGGATCTGCGCATTCGGCGTTGATCAGGGGGCTCTTATTCAAGAGGCCTTGCGGGTGACGCGGGACGGCGGCATCGTGCTGTTTTCCAGCTATTCGGACCGCATCTGGCCGGAACGCCTTGCCTGGTTTGAAGCCCAGGCGGCCGAGGGGTTGCTTGGTGAGATCGACTATTCCGGGTGCCAAAACGGGATCATCGCCTGTAAGGATGGTTTTCGATCCGGGAGAATGACGCCGGAAGATTTCCGCTCTCTATGTTTGCGGGTCGGCGTAGAACCCGGGATGGCTGAAATAGACGGATCGAGCGTTTTCTGTGAGATCGTCAAGCAGATGTGACGGGTACAGGCCATCGCTTTAAAGCAATGGCCTTGTATTGATTGCATACGGACCCTCAATAACCTGAATACATTAAATGGGAGGATGTGGCG
>JBFFHG010000406.1:0-4431 GCA_041557055.1 Desulfosarcinaceae bacterium | reverse complement strand
GGCATTGCCGACACGATCCAGGTGATGTACGCAGGCATGATCCTCGAAAGAGGACCGGTGGAAGTTGTTTTCAAGGACCCCCGCAACGCATATACTTTGGGTCTATTGAACTCACTACCGTACATGCACCGAAAAAACGGCGGGCGGTTGCACCAGATCAAAGGACAGCCTCCGGACATGCATCTTCCGATCAAGGGGGACCCTTTTGCCCCCCGAAATCCGTATGCCACCGAACGGTGCTGGCGTGAAATCCCTGTGTTGAAACCTGTCATAGATGGCGATCCGGACCATTATGTGGCTGCATGGTATGACCTTCGGAAAAAATGAGATCGGATTGAGAGAAATAATGACTGAAAACGATACGATCGTAAAGGTACAACAGTTAAAAAAATATTACCGTTGCTCAGGGGGGTGGTTCAACCGGACCCCACGTGTTGTGCGTGCCGTTGACGGGGTCAGCTTCGATATCTATGCCGGAGAAACCCTGGGGATAGTCGGCGAGTCTGGTTCGGGTAAAAGCACCATCGGACGCAACATTCTCCAACTTGAGCGCCCCACCGCCGGAACGGTATTTTTTGAGGGAAAAGAACTCACATCAATGTCCCAACGCGACCTGCTCGGGCTTCGCAAACGAATGCAGATCGTTTTTCAGGATCCCTACGCCTCTCTCAACCCCAGAATTCCGGTAGGTAAATTTGTCGAAGAGCCCCTTAAAATACATAAGGTGATAAAGGATTCCCGGAAACGTCAAGACTTGGTTAAACATCTGTTTGAAAAAGTTGGGCTCGATCCCAATTTTGTAACCCGTTACCCTCATGAGTTTTCCGGAGGCCAACGACAGCGTGTGGGTATCGCCCGTGCCATCGTGCTCAACCCAAGCTTTATTATCGCCGACGAGCCCATTACCGCGCTGGATGTCTCCATCCAATCGCAAATCGTCAATCTTTTTCAGGACCTTCAGAAGGAACTCAAACTAACCTACCTGTTCATTGCTCATGACCTGAGCATGATACGGTATCTTTGCCACAGGGTGGCTGTGATGTACAGGGGACGAATTGTCGAGTTGGCCCCGACCAACGAACTCTACGAAAACCCCATACACCCATACACCCAGGTCCTCCTATCATCGGTACCCGTTCCGGACCCGGCCATCGAACGCAAACGCAAACGCTCCAAGTTCGACTTGTCCCGTCTGAAAGCCGGAAAGGAGGCCAGTTTTGAAGAGATTTCGCCCGGACATTTTGTCGCACCATTTTGGCAGACAGGATCGTAACCCTATTCAATGGATGATGTAAGCTGAAATTATCGGCTGTCAGCCGCTTGCGGATTCTCACTGATGAAACGATAAAGAGTGGCCCGGCCGACGCCCAGTTCGCGGGCGGCCCGGGCCTTGTTGCCGCCGGTTTTGATTAAAGCCGTCTGGACAGCCCGGGCATCGAGTTTCTTATTGGGGCCGCGACGGCCCGCGGGGCTTTGAAACCGGCGCAGTTCCAGGGGCAAATCGTCCTGAGTGATGGCCTGCGCCTTAGACTTGACAATGGCGAACTGCACTGCGTTTTGCAGTTCACGAACGTTTCCCGGCCAGGCATAATCCATCATCACCGCCAGGGCAGAGGCTGTCAGTTGGGGCAAGGGACGTTCACTGCGTTCGGCGATCTGTTTCAAAAAATGTTCGACCAGCAGGGGAATGTCATTCTTTCGCTCCCGCAATGGCGGAATATGGATGGGGATTACATTCAGGCGGTAAAAAAGGTCTTCGCGGAAATTATTGCGCTGCACCTCTTTTTTCAGATCCTTATTGGTTGCACTGATCACCCGCACATTGACTTGCGCTGTTTTTTCACCCCCCACCTTCTCAAAGGTTCCCTCTTGAAGAAAACGCAGCAGCTTGACTTGCAGCGGCTTGGTCAGCTCGGCCACTTCGTCCAGAAAAACGGTGCCGCCGTCAGCAAGTTCAAAGCGACCTTTTTTATCCCGAATGGCGCCTGAAAATGCACCTTTGACATGCCCAAACAGTTCACTTTCGATAAGTCCCTCGGGCAGCGCCCCGCAATTGATGGGCACAAAGGGAGCCCCCCCCCGCCGGCTTTCATTATGAACGGCATTGGCCACCAGCTCTTTGCCGGTACCGGTTTCACCAAACAGGTGAACCGGGAAGTCGTACTGGGCCACATCCTCGATTTGCTGGTAAACACTGCGCATCTTGCGGTCACCGCCGATAATGTTGGCAAATTGAAAAATTTCGCCGCTGCGGCGCTGCAACGCCATCAATTCGGTCATGTCCCGGAAAGAGGCGACCACGCCCACGCACTGGTCGTGGTCATCACGGACCATGGTGGCCGTGAAATCAACCCTGCGCAGCTCTCCCGCCCTGTTTGTGAAGGTCAGGGGATACGTCAGGCGATCCGCGCAAATGGGTTCACCGCTGCAAAATGAACATCGCTGGCCGCAAAAAGGCCCGTCAAACACCTCGTGGCAGTCTCGGCCCAAAACTTCATGGCGCGAGTAACCGGTAACCCGCTCGGCTTCCGCATTGAAAAAGTAAATTCTGCGTTGGAGATCGTGGGCGATGATGCCCTCTTTGAGGTTGTCCAGAACGCGAATCAGGTTTTCACGGCTGGCGATGGTCTCTACTAGTGATGGTGCTTGGCTCATGGCGATGGGGTGACCGTTTCATTTTCCGTGACAATTGAAGCGGTAAAATATAATAGACGCCATCCAAAGTCAAACCCCGGAGGGTAAAAAACACGGCAACCGCAAGTTATATGATCACGGGCGGGCATTAAACCGTCGCAAACAGAATAAATTAATTAAAACAAATTGTTGAAATGCGGCACCGGTTTTACAGGCGGCAAGGCAACCGTCTGCGCAAAGCTATTCGTTCCAGGTTTATGGCCGTATCATAGGCCATGATCTCGACACCTTGCGCCACGGCCTGGCGCAACTGCCGCCCGTATTCAGGGTCAACGGTGTCTTCGGGTGCAAAGCATTGGGCATCTGTGCGCTGGATCAGGAAAAATATAATCGCCCGAACGCCGTTTTGCCGTAAGACCGACAAATCGCGCAGGTGTTTCCGGCCGCGAATGGTGGGCGCATCCGGAAACATGGCCAGCGCCTTCTCCACCAAAGTGCAGTTTTTTATTTCGATCAGGCACGCCTCAATACCCGGCGCGGTGAGTTTCAGATCGAGCCGCGAGTGTGAATGAATCGCCACTTCACTGAACACCTCCTTGTAAGCTTCAAATTCCGGCAGCGTGCGGGTCCGGATGGCATCGGCCACCAACCGGTTGGGCACCATGGTGTTAACCCCCACCAGAGAGGTTGGCATCTCAATGAGTTCCCATGTGAATTTCAATTTGCGCTTGGGGTTGTCATGAAAAGAGAGAAACACCGGCTGCCCCGATTGACAGCAACCGGTCATGCGACCGGAATTGGGGCAATGGGCTGTCACCGTCCGGCCGTCATCCAACACCACATCGGCCAGAAATCTTTTGTAGCGTTTAATCAAACGCCCGCGAAACAGCCGCGGCCATGTAATGCCTCTATGCGCAATGGGCGTTTCAGGATTCATATCAAGCTCTTGGCGGTTATTATGATCGCAATCCGCATCCACTCGGTTCATAAATAGTGCGCACCCTATCTCCAAACGCAATAAAAAACCACCCCCTTGAAAAAAGGGGTGGCCGGATTGTTGCTTCAATTCCGCGACAGGAAAAGGCCTTGAAAGGTTTAAGCCGGTTTGGGCGCCAGCTTCAAAATACCTTTGGCCCGTTCGATGAGCTGATCCCCTTTAAAGGGTTTCACAATATAGTCGCGAACGCCCATCTTGACAATTTTCATCACATTGTCCTTGCCGGACTCGGCGGTCAGCATGATAACCGGAATACTCTTCAGCTCTTTTTCGACCTTGAGTTTTTCAAGCATTTCAATGCCGGTCATCACCGGCATGGTGATATCCAGAATAATGAGATCGGGTTTTTCCTTGTTTGCGATGGCCAACCCTTCCACGCCATTTTCACCTTCGAACATCTCGCAATTGAATGGCGAAAAGGCTTTCTTAACAATCATTCTAATGGTTTTACTGTCATCTACGGTCAGAATTTTATAGGCCATATTTTCCCTCCGGCATGTTTCCGGCCAAGTCTGGACATTTGATTTTAAAGACAAATCTTCAGGGCCGGCGGCCCCGTACAAGCATGTTCACATTCATTAACGACCGTTTGCACAAATTCTTTAGTTTTTTTCACGATTTCGCAGATGGGCAAGTTCAAGGCTAAAAGGGGGCGGACGCGCGCAGAAGCACCCTGGTGCTTTTGACGCAATGCATAGCAATGCGAATTCATTATATGCGCGCCCTAATACCGCAGGGTGTTCCGAACAATCCGTAAAATCTCATCGCGGGAAAAACGGCGGCCAGAGCCGATTCCAGGG
>JBFFHG010000405.1:0-4444 GCA_041557055.1 Desulfosarcinaceae bacterium | reverse complement strand
TTTCGGTGGTTTTTGCGGAACCGACCCAAAGGGAGCCCTTTGCCTGGAACCAGGATCAGCTTTGGACCCGGTTGGAGCAGCGTTTTGCTGAAGCCCGGGCTATATCCCGCCCCCAATTGAACGCGGAGATTGTGTCCCAACTCAACAGGCTGGGGGCCCTGGTTCAGCGCACCAATGCCCATCCGTTTTCTCCGGAGGATCCCCTCTGGGAGGAAGCTGAATCCCGCATGCTGTCGGTGGCGCCGCTGTTGGCGGCCTGCCCGGATGAATTCGAGGGCTATATGGCTGTGGTGCAGGACCTGCAAATGGCGGTCAAGGCCCAGGCTGCGGCATGGCCGGCCGACAACGTCGATGTCCGGCGGCGGCTCTATCGTCTGATTTACGGCGGCCGCAGTGCCATTGAAGAGATCATGCTTCAGGTCCAGTCGCCGATTCGGACGGGTATCACCATAAGGACGGCCGAGCCCTCTGAGGCCCCGACGACAAAGGTGCAGGGCGTGACCCTGCACAGCGGCGATGTTCTGGTTTCCCGGGGCGGGGCCGCCACATCCGCCCTCATCGCCCGCGGCAATGATTTCCCCGGCAACTTTTCCCATGTGGCCCTGCTCTATGTGGATGCCGGGACCGGCGAGGCCGCCGTGATTGAAGCCCTCATCGAAAAAGGAACGGTGGTCTCATCCCTGGCCCGCTATCTTGAGGACAAAAAATTGCGGATCATGGTTCTGCGTCTGCGGGCCGATCTGCCGGCGATGCGTGAAAACCCCATGCTGGCCCATGAAGCCGCTCAATGGGCATGGCAGTCGGCCCGTCAAGATCACATCGCCTATGATTTTGAAATGGATTATCAGGATCATCGCAAGTTGTTCTGCGCGGAAGTTGTTTACGCGGCTTATGAACACATGGGGGTCCGTTTGTGGACAGGACTTTCACACATTTCGGCCGAAGGTACGGCGCGTTGGCTGGCGGCTTTCGGTGTCAGCCACTTTGTGACCCTGGAGCCTTCAGACCTGGAGTACGACCCGCAATTGACGGTGGTGGCGGAGTGGCGCGATCCCCAGACCCTGTTCAAGGATCATGTGGACAACGCCGTGACCGACGTCATGTTGGAGGGTGCCAATGGGGGCGACGCCATGAAATATAACAGATTGCTGCTACCGGTGGCCGGTGTTCTCAAGATTTACAGCGTCGCCAGGAATCGTCTGGGGGCCGTCGGCCCTGTGCCCGAGGGGATGGGGACCGCGGCCGCTTTGCGAAACCGCTGGTACACCCGGCAGCATAACACCATGGTCTCCGAGTTGTTGACCCGGGCCGGGGAATTCAAAAAACAAAAGGGATACGCACCGCCCTATTGGGAGCTGGTGCGCATGGCGCGTAAGTCTTTAGGGCGTGCCCATCCATAAATGGCCAATTTGCCCGCTATCGGTGTTGCGTTCAAAATTTTATCCTCGCAATATCAACCATATGCCTGGGGCGAAAATTTTTCGCACCCCTTGATCCCGACCCACTTTGCCTGTTTCTGGATGGACACTATGGATGAATTGCGCTGTGCGCGCAGCCAATCCCTTTGCCTGGGATAGACGACCGCTGAATCATTCGGCCTTAAAGAGGTTGCCATTTTTGAAGGCGTCATTAATATACGTGGTAATTGTTCCTAAAGATTAACAATACAATCGATTTTTGCGACGTTTTTTTCAAGTCCGGCGACCGGATGGTCAGCAACCAGTAACTTACGGGGAGTGATTGTGAGATGAGCGAAATGACCAAGCGTGCGGAAGATGAATCCATTGGTTTGAAAATCCCCAGAGCGCTTTTGAAACGAGTTGAGACCTATTGTCAATCCATCGGCATCGCTCCGCAAGAGTTTGTCATTGATGCCGTCAGTGAAAAACTGGCCTCCATCCATAAGGAGAAGCGCAGGAAACCGCGCCTTTAGCCGACTGTTGATAAAGAGGTGTTGATGGATCGTTTTTGGGCGGGTAAAACATTGGCGGAGCTTACATCCCATCAGTGGGAACTCTTGTGCGATGGCTGTGGCCGCTGTTGTCTGCAAAAACTGAAAAATCCCACCACCGGCAAAGTTCACTACACCTGGGTCTCGTGCTATCTTCTCGACACTGAGACCGGCCGCTGCAGCGGCTATGAACATCGTCACATTCTGGTGCCTGATTGCCTCAAGCTTGAACCGGTCAATATCCTCAAATTGCGCTGGTTGCCGAAAACGTGCGCTTACCGGCGCGTCGCCGAAGGCAAAGACCTGCCCGAATGGCACCCCCTGATTACCGGCGATCCGGAATCGGTGCATGAATCCGGTTTTTCAATTCGTCAACGGGCCATTTCAGAAGAACACGTGCATCCCGACGATCTGGTGAATTTTCAAGTCAAGGAAAAGTTCTAGGCTCAAAGGGTTTGTCGAGCATGCCCTGTATCACACAACCCACTGTAACAACATGGTTATTGACACGTTGCGGCCTTTCTGAGATACTCGGTTGAACAAAAATACAAAAACAGGTTGTTTTGCGCTTCAGTCGATACCCGTGTCAACAAGCCTGCCCGGAGATGACGGCCCCCATTTCCGTGGGTGGTTACCACTGTGGCGAACGGTATTATATCGTTGTCAGCGACTTAAACCACTTTCGTGGAAAAGGTGGATCAATGTTCTTCAAATCTTATTTTATTTCTCTTTATGCATGGTTGAACGCTTTGATACTCCTTTTTGGCGGTTGTGCCCCGGTGGATGTGAAAGGTCTGATCGCGAGCGGTCAATTGAACCAGGCCCAAATAGGCTGCGACCGACTCACCGGTCCCGAACGCCGGGATTGTTTCGGTCAACTCAGCCAAGCCCATATCGATGCCCGGGATTTTGAATCCGCCGTCCGGTGTTACCTCAAAGCCAATGAACAAACTGTTTTTATGGAGGATTTTAAAGATAATCGCAATGGCTGGTCCGAGACCGACAATGCCGACATTTTCAAAAAAGTCCGGAACGGCCGGCTGGTCTTTGCCCATAAAAGAGAAAAAAATAGCTGGTTTGCATGGCCCAAGACGTCGATCGGCGTGGATGAAAACCAGGATTTCAGAATTGAAGCGGTGATGACCAAGATGGAAGGGGTCGACGACCATCGCTATGAGGTGGTCTGGGGGCTTAAGGATGTGGACAATCACTATGCATTCGGCATCAGCGGTAACGGCAGTTACAGATATTCGAAAACAAAAGATGGAAAGTGGGAAGGCCTCACCGAGTGGACCTCCAGCGACCATATTCATAAATTCAATGCAACCAACACTTTGGCGGTTCAAAAATACGGCGATCTGATCCGGTTTTTTATCAATGGCCAACAGGTGCTTGAAAAGCCGTATGAATCCGGGTTCGGCTCCAAAATGGGCATTTGCCTGAACCGCAAAATGAAGGTGGCTCTGAGTCGTTTTGCCGTGACCCGGGCGCCGACCGAAAAAAAAGCCTTTGGAAAATTGCTGGAGGGGCGTCTGGCCAAGGGCGATTTCATCGGGTTTATCAACCACTGCGCAAAAGCCGGTTATACCAAGAATGAAGCTTACGTTCGCATTGCCGAAGACCGCATGGCCGCTGGCGACTATGAGGCGGCGGCCATCAATCTGGAAAGGGCGGGCTGGTCGGTCAGGGATCTGAAGAAGCGGGTGATTTTTGATGAGCAGTTCAATGACAACCGCAACAAGTGGTTTGAGCGGGACGACACGGAAATATTCTACAAGGTCCAAGGCGGCCAATATCATTTCGATCACAGAAGAGACAAGGGGGGCTGGTTCTCCTGGCCCCAGACCCTGGTGAATATCGACGAGTCCGGGGATTTCAGGATCGAAAGCACCATGACCAAAACCAGCGGTGTTGACAGCAGCGCCTATGAAATCTTCTGGGGAATGAAAGATAACAAGAATTGCTATTGCTTCGGGGTTAGCGGCAACGGCGGTTATTTGTACGGCAAGTACCGGCAGGGGCGTTGGAAGACATTGCTCGGCTGGACCAAATCGGCCCACATCAATCAGGGCAATTTAACCAACACCCTGGCTGTGGAAAAGTCCGGGGAGAGGATCAGGTTTTATGTCAACAACCATTTCATAGCTGAAACCTCCTACGAGAAGCAATTCGGCCGGAAAATCGGTTTTTCCCTCAATGACAAAATGGCGGTTGAAATCGATAACCTCAGGGTGGAGCAGTATGCGCCCAAGGTGGCCCATGCATTGGCGCTGAAGTATGCGCCCAAGAGCGCTCCCGCCGCCAGGGAGAAAGAAGAGCGCAAGGATTTACGAAGAGATACAGCCCCGGTTGAAACATCGACAAAGCGCTAGGAGCCGACAATGGCCGATGATCTGTTGAACAGGCGCACCTTTTTGATCCGGTTGGGTGCGGGCGTCGCCGGTGGTATCGGCGGTTTTTTTTTAATGTGCCGCCCGCCCGATCTCTCCATGG
>JBFFHG010000404.1:0-4458 GCA_041557055.1 Desulfosarcinaceae bacterium | reverse complement strand
TTTTATGCATCACTGCTTCAGGTCGTCTTTGCACGATCTGCGACTGCGTCTGATCTTGGCTTTGGCCTCAAAATAGCTTGCTATTCCTGCGGTTTTGCACTCTTAGATCGAACAAATCCTACCCAAATCAGCGCGCCTGAACTGCGAATTTGTTTTTGCGCGAGCCCTTAATCATTTGCCTTTATTTGCTTCCATGATGACTATCCGTACTTTTCAAAGGCTCAATAATCTGTGATCAAAAGCTTGTCGGGTTTTCAAAATTTTTGTCAAGAAAACTCCCATCAATATTATTCGCCATTTCAACAAACCGATTGGCGGGGGCTGAAAACATGATCATATCATCTGGGAGAAAATTCCGGATCAGAACATCCATCAACCCGACAATACACTTTGGCCGATCTTTGAACTTCTGGTCATAGGGGGTGGAGAAAGCCGATTGACATCCGGAAGCGTCCGGTATCAGCGTACCGCTTTCTTCCCGATCATAACTTGACAGGCCAGTCAAATTTGCCAGACCCGTAATATCCGGAAACAGATTGACGACTTCGATCTCCCTGTTTTCATCTATCTGTTCAATTTTTTCAAAGTACACGAATTTTTCCGGCGGAGTATGAATCTCTGCCACGTAATCTCGATAATACGCCTGGGCAAGGACACGCGATTTTTTAAAGCGTTCGGTTTCGGCGATAAATTTTCCTTTATCGTCCACTGGCGGTGTGAAACCGCCAAATTCCTGTATTCCGGCGCAGGCTTTCCCACAGTCTGCTGAGAACTGAATTCTCTTTCCCCTCTTCATGACGATTGCCCAATACATAAACATACAAACCCATCGATCCTTTTTGTAGATAAACGAATTCTCTATGTTCTCCGCAGAAAAATACCAACCTGTTGCCGGATATTTAAACGACAAAACTTCTGACAGCTTTTGAAGACTATCTTTAACTATTTTGGCATTCATTACTCTTTTCTCTATTGCATCCAAGTATGACAATACCCATTTCCGGATCAGTGCTTGCCATTTTAAATGGTCGATTACTTTGACTTCGTAACATTCAACATTCTGCTCGCATTCTTTGAAGCCGTCGTTGGCGTCTGGTATGCGAGTCAATAGATTTTTGGCGTTGTCGGTGTCGCTCTTCCATGAGTCGAATCGCGTCTCGGAAGAAAATGTGCAAGAAGGTCTTCAATGTCGGCACAAGAAAGAAGTGGATAATCATCTTCATGTTTGATCTTCTCAGAGAGCATGAACACCATTGCCATCATTGCCAATGCCATGTGGCGATGCCAGGCACTCCACTTACGAACCTGGTAATCCGCCATGGCGCACTCGCTTTTCGCATCCTCAAATGTGCGTTCAACCCAATATCGCTGACGCTGCATCCAGGCAAGACGTTTAAGCGTAGTCTTCTCCGGTGCGTTTGTTATGGATATTTTGATGTCAGAATAGCTTCCAGGTGTTTTCGTCGCCATCAGTTGCCACCGATAAACCTCAGAGGAGCCTTTATCCCAAACGTAAACGGGTTGCTTGCAGACGCTAACCTTCAGCTTGCCACGTGTAGTGTTACGGAGATCCATAACTGTCCAGTGGCTTTCTGGAATCGAGCTTACAATCTCACCACCCCTTTTGGGGCATGGTCGGTTCTGTACTTTTTAATCGGACGACCGGTCTTTGTTTTTTTCTCAGGAATATATGGGGCATGGATCTTATCGATAACCGCTCGCTCGTCCCAGGTCGAATGCGCCAAAAACTGTTGAAGATTTCTCGACTTCGCATCAGGAACAACTTCAGCCATTCGGTCCATGTTTTTGCGAGAACCTGCCTGCATCAAGCCACGGGCATATTGGCACGCCTTGTCAGTAACATCGTGGGTGCTAAGGACAAAATGCTCACTGTGTGTGTTTACAAAGGACATGAATCTCCTGGCCATTCCCGCAAGCACTGTCTGCGGGGTTTCATAAATTTTTCTCCTGTGATCAGGGCTCTTTGTCCGAGATTATTTAATAAATTTTTATTAACTTATCAGTATGTTAAATGTCAACAAAATAATATTGCGAAGTCAAACGTAGAAACGAATAATTCTGGCCCGGAATGGGTCTTGGTATTGGGCCAGGGCCTCTATGATTCCTGGCCGCCAGTGTGTCACGAATGCCGAAAGGCAATGCTGTGTAAGAGATGAGGGCGGGCCCCTCGAGACCGGCTTGCAGGAGCAGGTTTCAAACCACCCTAAGCTGCTGTGATTAAGAGTCATGGTGGTGAGCGTTAGGGAGAAGGCATAACAATATGTCAGGTGGGTATCAGAGAGACGAACAAAAGTGAACCATTGATGAGGTGTCGAAAGGAATTTAGACGATGTCGAAACCAGGAACTAGCGGTTTCCTGGGACAAGCTCAGTGGAAACCTGCTTACTGACTGAGTGGCATCCGGCACAGAGAAGGCGTGACTCTGGTACAGGCTCTTACATGGAACGTGAGAATCTGTCGTTCGAATGTTAAGGGAGTCGCTCAAGTGGAGGACCCACAAGAGCCAGAGTACCGAAGCCGAGCACAGGGGCGGAACAACCCGTAGTAGCGTTGAAACGCCTGTAATGGGCGTGGAGCAAAGGGGTTGTGTTGTTTGGTGTGAGTTGTTGATCAACCGGTAACGGGAGGAATCAATGATGGACACAAAGTCGTTTGAAATCCCCAAACGGCTGGTCTGGAACGCTTGGAAGCGAATCAAGGCCAATGGTGGAGCTTATGGTGTGGATTCTGTCTCAATAGAACAGTTCGAGGCAGACATTTCGAACAATCTATATAAGATCTGGAATCGGATGTCGTCCGGGGCCTATTTCGCCCCGCCTGTGAGGCGTGTGGAAATACCAAAAGATGACGGGAAGACTCGTTCGCTCGGCATACCGACAGTTGGTGATCGGGTGGCGCAGATGGCCGTCAAGATGGTACTGGAACCGGACTTAGACCCTATCTTTCATCCAGACTCTTACGGGTATCGACCCGGTAAGTCAGCCATAGATGCTGTGCGAACAGCGAGACAACGGTGCTGGCAATACAAGTGGGTTGTTGACCTTGATATCAAAGGATTTTTCGACAACATAGACCATGGGTTGCTGATGAAAGCAGTTGAAAAACACACCAACTGTAAGTGGATTCGTTTATACATCAGCAGATGGCTTAAGGCACCAGCTACTTTGAAGGACGGATCGCTCGAATCCTGCGTAAAAGGAACGCCACAAGGAGGAGTGATTAGTCCCCTGCTGGCAAACCTATACCTTCACTACGCACTGGATGCCTGGATGAGTCGTCACCACCCGGACGTGCCATTTGAGCGGTACGCAGACGATATCGTTTTCCACTGTAAAACCAAGTGGAAAGCGGAAGCGCTCCTATCGTTTTTGCGAGACCGCCTCAATGATTGCAAGTTGGAACTCCATCCGCAGAAGACCAAGATTGTATATTGCAAGGACAGTAGCTGCAAAGGCGATTATGATTATATCGCCTTCGACTTTCTTGGTTTCACATTTCGACCTCGGAAAGCCATGTCAAAGACACGGCATGTGTTCACCGGCTATACTCCTGCGATAAGTCGAAAATCGTTGAAACGGATCAGCTCGACGATTCGAAGCTGGAAGCTGCAAGGTTGGAGCGGCCAGTCCATCGACGATATCGCTCAAGCGTTAAATCCGGTGATCTATGGATGGTTAAACTACTATCGGCACTTTGGCAAAGCAGAGTTGTATCGAGTTGTCAACATGCTCAATTTTGCGCTTATCAGGTGGGCCAGGAAGAAGTTCAAGGGGATGAGGCGAAGCTACCGGAAGAGCAAGCAGTTTTTGGAACGATTGCGAAAGCAACAGCCACGACTCTTTGCTCACTGGAGCTTTGCCAATGGCTGAACAACTGGAGCCGTATGAATCGAGAGATTCACGTACGGTTCTGAGAGAGCCTGAGGGGGTGGTTCCCTCGGGCTACTCACCAAGCTAAACACCGTGAACAGGTGCTAATTATTTTTCAATGCCTGAATTCATATTATCCAATTTTGATTGATATCTATAACGGCTAGAAAACAAGCATAGTTTTGGGGCCGTTATAGATATCCATGCCTTCTTTGCCGGTCTTTTTTATTGATTTAATGATACAATTCAATAAATCAATTTTGCGTTATCGTTCTGATAAGGTACTTTTCGAAGGGTATTACGGTAATAAATGGTCTTCTATTATGCCTGACAACGATTTTCTGTGTTTCTAAGGATTCTCGAATTGGGCAATTAACGCAAAATGGGATCAAATGACAGTTGCTTATGAAGGGGCCGTTTGCTATTTCATAACATTTTTTGCTGGTAAAATTTTGATCGTTTGCCGAACCAATTTTATGGTGCCAAATTATATCGCAATCATGTGATTGGATAAAAATTTGGTCACCATTATTGATCTCAAAGAATTGTGTCGGATAGATGATATTAT
>JBFFHG010000403.1:0-4473 GCA_041557055.1 Desulfosarcinaceae bacterium | reverse complement strand
GCCCGGCTACATGGTGGTTTTCGGGACCGGCCGGTATTTGGAGGTGTCGGACATGACGGATACTTCACAGCAAAGCATTTACGCCCTTTGGGATTATGGTGATGATGGTGACGACAGTGAGCATCTGGGGCGATTGACCGACCGCGCCAGCGGCGGCCTTTCATCGGGTCTGGCCCTTTCTCAGAAGCAGATTGTGGGTGCAACAACCGAAGATGGAGAGGCCTATCGGCAATTGAGCACAAACGACATTGAATACAAAATGGTGGTGGACCAAGAAGATGGCGACGGTTACAAAACCAACAACTCAACGGAAAGAAAGGCGAAGAACCCCGAAAATTATGCAGGCTGGTTCGTGGATTTCCCTGTGGCGGCAGATTCCGAAGCCGATGGAGGTGAACGGGTGGTCGGCAATGCGGTTATCAGAGGCGGAAAGCTTATCGTGCCATCATATGTTCCAGATAAAAAACCCTGCAGCAATGGGGGACATTCATGGCTTTATATTGTCGATACCTGTAGAGGTAATCCGCAGCCGAGTTCAGCAGATGGGGACCTTCTGGAGCGCCGGTTCCAGGGGAAAATCAGCGATCGGGTGGTGATCCTCAAAGATCCTGCCGAACCCGGTTACGATCGGATCATGTTCAGCGACCACACCGGACACATAGAGATATTGAAGATGATAGGAGAAAAGTGGGGCAGGGTGTACTGGCGTCAAAGCCGATGACATGCCCGAAAATCATTGAGCCGGGAATCAAAGAGAGTGCTTTTTCCCGTGGCCCTGAGATAGAGGCGACGGATAAAAAACCGATCAACTTTTCAGATAAACGCTGGGTTCCAGATACTTCAGATTATGGTTCAGGCCGTTCAGGCTCTCCGCTCCGCCGATAATGAAGCAGCCTTTGGGTTTGAGGACCGATGTCAGGTTGAGAACAACCTTCTCTTTGGTTCGGGTATCAAAGTAGATCATGACATTGCGGCAAAAGATGATGTCGAATATTTTTTCCGGTAATTGATTGTCAAGAAGATTAAAACGTCCGAATTGAACCATATTTCTCAATACGGGCTTCACCCGCATAAATCCCGACCATTGATTGCGTCCCTTTTGAAAGCATTTTTTCAATATGTCCGGCGGAATGTTGTTCTTACTGCTGATAGGATAGATGCCCCTGCGCGCTTTGTCCAAACAGGTATTGGAAATATCCGTGGCCCAGATGGTGGGCTGGATGCCCAGATGGAGACAATAAGCGGCCAGCGAGTATGGCTCTTCGCCGCTGGAGGCGGCTGCACACCAAATATTTTTGCATGTTTCGGCAATATAGCGAAAGGACTTGGATTCTCTGAAAAAAAAAGTGTGATTGGTGGAGACAGCATCCACGAAGCGGCAGCGTTCACCAGGGTTTTGCTGGATAATGCGCATGTAAGCATCAGCCTCCACACCGAGCGTCCGCAACCGTTTGCCAAGGCGGGCATTGAGCAATTGGCGCTTCTCAGACGTCAGGTGAATTCCGCATTCGTCATAGACAAAGTCACAGTATTGCTTGAACTCTTTATTGGTCAGTTGCCGTATGGATTGCTGCATGGCTGCACTCTTTTTTGATTTTCGAAGTGGTTTCAAAACCGTTTCTAATCATTGGCAATCATATCAAGCGCCGTTCTTGAAATGTCGTTGAGCGCTACGACCTTGTCGGCGGCGCCGCGCTTGATGGCCTCCTTGGGCATGCCAAAGACTACGCAGCTCTTTTCATCCTGCGCAATGGTTTGGGCGCCGGCATTTTTCATCTCCAGCAGCCCGGCTGCGCCATCGGCCCCCATTCCGGTCAGAATAATGCCAACCGCATTGGCGCCGGCATTGCTGGATATCGACCGAAACATAACATCCACGGCCGGTCTTTGGTGATGGACCATGGGGCCGGTTTTCACTTCCACATAGTAGCGGGCGCCACTGCGTTTGAGCAGCATATGATAGTTGCCGGGTGCTAAAATAGCCGTTCCGTTAACCACTGAATCTCCATTCGTGGCCTCTTTCACTCCAATTTGACACAATGAGTTCAACCGTTCGGCAAACGAAGCGGTGAATTGGGCCGGCATGTGCTGGACGATAACGATACCGGGCGCATTGGGCGGCATTCCCATGAGCACGGACTTGATGGCTTCGGTACCCCCAGTGGATGCGCCGATGGCGATGATTTTGTTGGTGGTTTGGCTCAGGGCGGCATTTGCTGCCGGAGCGATGCTGACCGGCGGCCGGTTGCAGTTTTGGGCGCGCATATCCACATGGGCCACGGCTCGAATTTTATTGGCCAGTTGAACGCTCATATCGCTCACCGAATAGGCGGCCGTGGGTTTGCAGATCACCTCCAGTGCTCCCGTCGCCAGCGCTTCCATGGCCATGGCACCCCCTTTGGGGGTCAGCGAGCTGACGATGATCACCGGCAAGGGATAATGTTTCATCAGTTTTTTCAGAAACGTCAAGCCATCCATACGAGGCATCTCGATATCCAGGGTAATGACATCGGGCTTCAATTGCACAATTTTGTCTCTGGCCACATAGGGGTCCGGGGCTGTGCCGATCACGTCGATCCCCCGTTCCCTGGAAAGTTCGGCGGCAAACACCTTGCGCACCACCGCCGAATCATCAACGATCAAAACGCGTATGTTTCTGCTCATGGGTTCGATATCATCCGTTTTTTTTTGAGGGTTCATTTTTTAATAAACCGCTTCTATTCAATCACCAGTCGAAAAGTCATGCGGCTTTTCAATGTCTGTATGCCGATGCTTATCTGCTCCGGAGTGTCGGCGTTCAACGCCAGAGCATCCGGGGGCGGGATCAATTCGGGAATTCGAAGATCGAATATGGCCTGGTGATCGTAATTGCTCAAAGTACTTCCGGCCAGCATATTGGTCATCTCCAGGAGCGTGCCGGACACCTCGTCTCCGGACAAATTTTGCGGCAAAGCGCCTAGGAAATCGGCTGTAACCGACCGGGCCAAAGCCAGCGGCATAAACAGTATGAAAGTACCGTCGGGGACGCCGTTAAACGCAAGTTTGGCCGCCACCATTTCCTTGCCCTCCTGTTGGTCCCCACCGGCATTGTCAGGTTCGAAAAAGTCGATGGGCATGAAAAACATCTGCTCAAGAACTTCAGAAATCGAGGCCTTCATCGCTTGCGTCATTACCGATTTGTCCATGTTGCGGATCTCCCAGAATTCGATTTAAGTGTGATTTGATCTGCTCGGGGGTGAACGGCTTTTTGATGTAGACCGCCGCCCCCTTATCCAGGAAGGCTTCCACCCGCAGTTCGCTGCCTTCCGTAGTGACCATCGCCACCGGGATATCTTTCAGGGTGTCGGTCCGCTTCATCTCCTCAAGCAGTTCAATGCCGTTCATGTCGGGCATGTTGTAGTCCGTCAGCACCAGATCGAGCCACTGCTCATTGAGAACTTGCAAGGCTTCTTTGCCATTGCCGGCTTCAAACAGTTCACCGGTTTCAAAACCCGAAGCTTTGATCATTTTTTTGATAACCGCCCGCATGGGAAAAGAGTCGTCGACGATTAGAATGTTATAGGCCATTGCCAATCCTCCCTGTGGTTGACCATTCCGGATTTCTGCCGCAAACGGTGTGTTTCAACAGATCAAATCCTCTACTTTTTGTAGTTCTTCCGTGAAGCCGGCGATAGTGATCTGAAGATCGACATCCGTCATACCCAGCGATTCAATAACCTCCCGATCAAATCTGTAGGCCAATCCATCCACTCCAGCGTTGATTCCCATCATCATGCACAGCACGTCGCTGGCATGCACAACGGCTGTCTCTGCTTTGGCCACACAGGACTGCCGGGGTTGGTGGTGATTGCCAATGATATCCACCATCATGGGGCTGAACTGCCATACTCGCGCCACCAAAGCTCCCAGTTCGGCATGGTCGATTCCCAGAACCGCTTTTTCAGCTTCGCGAAAGCTGTGACGCCCGTTTAATACCAGTGCTTTAATTTTACCATAACTGTCCCCAACATACTGTTCCAGGACCACTTTGCCGATGTCTTTGAGCAGGGTTGCGGTAAATATCAAATGGGCATTTGCTATTTTTTTTGTGGCGGCCAATTTTCGGGCCATCAGGGCCGACGCGGTTGCGTAGCGCCACAAATCTCCCGCCGGCAGGCCATATCCTTTTTGAGGGCGTTTCAAGTTATCCGCACAACTGGTCATGAGTATCAGATCAGCCACTTCATCCATTCCCAGAAACACAATGGCCTGATGGACGGAGTCAAACTTATGGGTTCGGCCGTAATAGGCTGAGTTGGCCGCTTTGAGCAGATTGGCCGTGGCCATGGCATCGTAGGCGATGATATTTGAAAGTTCCGCCATGTTGCTCTCCGGATTCTGGGTGATAGCCATGATTTTATTGACGACATGGGGAATGGGTTTCAGACTGGAAATCCCTTTGATGATTTTTTGGATATCCATCATATCTCTTTT
>JBFFHG010000402.1:0-4475 GCA_041557055.1 Desulfosarcinaceae bacterium | reverse complement strand
TATATAAAAGATAGGGCGATAAAGCTTGCATCCCGGATGCATTCGCTATCGCTAAGGCATAAAGAACCCCAAAAAATAGGAACAAAACTACACATTCATTGCGTATTTATGAAAAAGATTTCACACATGCAATAAATGGGGCGTATCGCTATTATTCCATTCGAACCGTCCCGATCAACTCTCGTATGGATGCCACGCGATGGGCCTGAAGATAGTCACTGATACCGTCGATGATCTCCATGGTGGCGTGGGGATCGATAAAGTTGGCCGTACCGACCTGCACAGCAGTTGCGCCCGCAATGATAAACTCCAGGGCGTCTTCGGCGCACATAATGCCGCCGATCCCTATTACCGGCACCTTGACCGCCCGGGCCGCCTGCCAAACCATCCGCACGGCCACGGGACGAATGGCCGGCCCGGAGAGCCCACCGGTAATATTGGCGATTTTTGGTTTTCGGCTATGGATATCAATGGCCATGCCGGTGATCGTATTGATCAACGATATCCCGTCGGCGCCCGCATCTTCGACGCTTTTGGCAATTGGGGTGATGTCGGTGACATTGGGTGAGAGCTTGACCATCAAATATCGCTGGTAATTGCGGCGAACCACCTGAACCACCTGGCGGGCCATCAGGGGGTCGGTGCCGAAAGCCACCCCCCCCTCTTTGACATTGGGGCATGAGATGTTGACTTCGATACCGGCCACCGCCGCCACATCATTGAGTCGTCGGGCCAGCTCGGCATAGGCTTCAATGGTGTTGCCATAAATATTGGCCAGAACCGGAATTTGAAGCTTGTTCAAATAGGGGACCTTTTTTTCAATGAAGGCTTCCAACCCCACATTTTCCAAGCCGATGGCATTGAGCATGCCACAGGGCGTTTCCACAATACGCGGCGGTGGATTGCCCTTGGTCGGTTCCAACGACAGGCCTTTGACAATAGCGCCGCCCAACCGGTTGAGGTCAATCAGGGATTGAAATTCCATGGCGTAGCCAAAAGTGCCGGAAGCGGTCATCACCGGATTCTGCAGCTTGAGGCCGCCGATATCAACCGAAAGGTCGGGAATGGTCATGGCAGCTTCTCTTTGAAAATAATCATTTGCGCTTCTTATAACCGATCCTGCCAGTTAATCAAGTTGAATCGATAGGTTGAACATGATATGGCCTTGTAGGTACACAGTGTCCATCAACAAATGGCATCTTGCGGCCCCTCTTTGTGTTCCCGCGTGTTTGAAATCCTTGGCGCACCCGGGTTTCAAACACGCTGCGGCCTTCCGTCTTCGCCGCAACACATGATCCGCGCCGAAATTTATCATATCCGGATGGACATTAACATAGAATCAACGGAGGCCCCTGCATGAGCTTTCAGACAGCATACTGGCATTGGCTGGTACTTGGGATGCTTTTAATCTTATCGGAGTTGTTTATTCTCAATTTTACCATTGTTTGGTTTGGCCTGGCAGCCATTGCGGTATCCGGCTTTATGCTGCTGCTGCCGTCGATGTCCTTTACCTGGCAGCTTTTTGCATGGGCCGTGGCATCTTGCGCCATGACCTTTTTGTGGTTTAAATTCATCAAACCACGCATGGTGGATCGCACCAAAGCCGGCATCGCCCGCGAAGCCATAATCGGGCAAACCGGCCAAGTCATCAAGGCGCCGGTGGAGGGGCGCGGTGTCCTGCGGTTTTCCGTACCGCTGTTGGGTTCCGATGAATGGTCTTTTTTTTGCAACACACCGGTGGCCCTCGGTGACCGCGTGGTTGTCTGTGAGATTTCCGGCAACACCCTTATCGTCAATAAAACGGCTGCCTCCCCGGCCGCAGAATAACCCATAGAAGGAGAAACCCATCATGGAAGGCATTGTGATCGTCTCTGTTTTTTTGATCATGGTCATCATCACCCTTTTTTTAGGTGTCCGCATTGTACCCCAAGGCAGCAAGCACGTGGTGCAACGTCTGGGCAAATTCAACCGTACGCTGGACCCGGGCCTTAACATCATCATTCCCTATATGGACACGGTCGCTTACAAAGTGACCACCAAGGATATCGTGCTGGACATCCCTTCCCAGGAAGTGATCACCAGGGACAATGCGGTCATTATCACCAATGCCGTCTCCTACATCAACATCGTATCGCCGGAAAAGGCGGTCTATGGCGTGGAGGACTACCAATTGGCCATTCGCAATCTGGTTCAGACCTCATTGCGCTCCATCATCGGTGAAATGAATCTGGACGATGCGTTGTCCTCCCGGGACCATATCAAAGCCAGGCTCAAGGAGGCGATATCCGATGATATTGCCGACTGGGGCATCGTGCTCAAGACTGTGGAGATCCAGGATATCAACCCCTCCCCCACCATGCAAAAGGCCATGGAGGAGCAGGCGGCGGCCGAGCGGGCCAGACGCGCCACAGTGACCCGGGCCGATGGTGAAAAGGAGGCCGCCGTCCTGGAGGCCGATGGCCGGCTGGAAGCTTCCAAACGGGACGCCAAGGCCAAAGTGGTGCTGGCTGAAGCGAGCCAGGTGGCCATCCAGAAGGTCGCAGGGGCGATCCGCGACAATGATCTGCCGGTGATGTACTTATTGGGCGACAAATATGTGGATTCAATTAAATCCATGGCCGCATCGGACAATGCTAAAATCGTTCTGCTGCCCGGAGATATTCCCAATGCGGTGCGCGGGATGATGGGGGCCTTGAACCGATAGCATTTTTAAATCACCATATTCGAAAATCCGATGTAAAGTTTTTGCCCCAAAAGGCGATGATAATCCTGAAACCAACGGAGAATGCCCAGGAATTTAAACGTATCAGGTTATCGAGCCAATGACTTTTAGACTGTTCTACCGCCCCACAAATAGTGACATAGAAGCTGAAAAACTGGTTCAACAGGCCGATTTGCTGCGGGAAAAAAACGATGTCTTCCTGCGCGGCATCGAAGCCCTGCTTCATTTTTTAAAATCCTTTGCCTTGGATGTGAGTGAAATCCATTCGGACCGTTTCAAGGAAAACATCGATGATCTGACCCGGCACTTTGCGTCGGACGAACGTCCCAAGCGGATCGAACTGCATTTTGAACACCAAAAACCCAAAATCCTGAGTTTCATCGAAGGCCAGGGAAAATATATCGCTGACCGTGAAAATGAGCTGCGCGATATTATCGATTTGCTCACCAAGGCCATGGCTTCACTGGATGTGGAAAACCGTGATTTTTACCAACGGCTTCATGACCAGAGCGAAAAGGTGGAACAGATCACCCTGCTTGACGACATCAAAAAAATTAAAAGCGCCCTGCAGCATGAAGTCATGCAGATGCGTGAAATCGTAGATCAAAAAAAGGATCAAGACCGACGTCAGGTTCAACTGCTGGCCGGCCAGGTGAACAGCTTGCGCCAGGAACTGGAGAAAACCAGAGCCAAATCCATGACCGACGGCCTGACCGCCGTCTATAACCGCCAGGCATTTGATGAGATTCTGCTTGAGCTGATCGAACGCAGCCGGGTCATGAATCTCGAATTCAGCCTTTTGATGCTGGATCTGGATAATTTCAAAAAAATCAATGATACCCACGGCCACCTTCTGGGCGATCAGGTCCTGGTGGCCTTTTGCCAAAAATGCCGCGGCGCCATTCGCGGTGACGATGTGCTTGCCCGCTATGGCGGCGAAGAGTTTGCCGTCATATTACCGGGCGCCAACCTGAAAAACGCCTTAAAAAAAGGGCGTCAAATATGCGACGCCATCTCATCGGTTCGTTATGCCACCAGCGATGATCCGGATAATGATTATCTTTGCATAACCGTCAGCATTGGTCTGACGGCTTTTAAAAAAGATGACACGCCCGAGACTATTATAGGCCGTGCTGACAAAGGGTTATACAAGGCCAAAAAAAACGGAAAAAACTGCGCGGTGGCGATAAAGTCTTGAGGTATAATAAAAAATCAAGTAGAAATGAAATCTCAATTCGGCGGCAGACTTATCAGGCAGGATTCTTGCAGGCTTGTCGGGAACGTATTTTGAAATGCCGAATCTGAAAGGGAACTCATGTCTTTAAATGATCGCGTTCTGTTTGATCGTCCCGATCTACTCCAACTCACTCAATCGCATACCGTGGTAGATCTCCATTTTCACTCCCATTTTTCCGATGGTCTCAATTCCATCACCAAAATCGCAAACCGCGCCCGTAAGCTGGGTATCGGCATCGCCATTACAGACCACAATGAGATCCGCGGCGCCCTGGAAATGGACCGGCACCAGGATATTTTTTCTATTCCCGGGATTGAAATCACTTCGGCCGAAGGTTCCCACCTGCTGGTCTACTTTAACAATACCACTGAATTACAGCGTTTTTATGACCGTCATGTGATGCCCCACATGGGACAGGGGGTAATGTGTTCCCTGAGCCTGACCATGGAGCGGATCATCCAGCGGGCGCGTGAGTTCGATTGCCTCATTATTTTTGCCCACCCCTATTGCGCCCTT
>JBFFHG010000401.1:0-4475 GCA_041557055.1 Desulfosarcinaceae bacterium | reverse complement strand
ATGCCAAATGGACAATAATCTGATAACGGCCTTTTTACGCGATGAAATGCTGTCCAAGCGGCCGATGAGTTGATCAATGCCGGCCTTTTTCATTTTTTGGTCTGTACCGATTCCCGGGTTTGGAACGGGAAAAAAGGATACGGATGATCCCATATCCGGTGATCCGGATTGTTGATCTTCATTGGACCGCGTTCGGGGCGCAATACCGGGATTATCAGCTTCCGAAAATTCCTTGACCGTCTGGGCGGCCCCGCGTCTGGTCTCGTCAAGAGGCTGTATTTTAAATGATTTCATCTTGGCCGGATCTTGTGCACCCTCCAGCCGGCCGGTGGTTTCGGGTCCATCGGCAATCAGCTTGTATCGAATATCCGTGCGCATAAACAGCACCATGAGAGCAAAAGCGACGGCCAGTCCGCACACTCCCGCCCCCAAGAAAAGGGGCCATCGTTTGTATGATACATTTTCTTTGCCACGGCTGGTGATTTCCATAATGGCAGTGTGCATCACACGTTTGGTGACCTTTGGCCTGTTATGGATATAGGCGGTCAACAACGCACGATCACAGATAATATTGATAAGTCGAGGAATGCCCCTTGAAAAACGGTACGCCAGGCGGCATGCATCGGGGGCAAATAGATCGGCTTGGCGCTGAGCGGCGATCCTCAGCCGGTGTTGAATGTATGCTTGGGTATCTTTAACGGATAACGGCACCAGATGACAGCTCAGCGATATCCTCTGAGCCAGTTGCCGCAATTCATGGGACTCCAGTTTATCATCCAATTCCGGTTGTCCCACCAGAATAATCTGCAGCAGCTTGCTGCGGGTGGTTTCAAGATTGGACAGCATTCGAACCAGTTCCAGATTTTGAGTGGATAGGCTTTGCGCTTCGTCAATCAGTAAAATCACTTTTCGACCGGATGCGTTTTTCTTGATCAAATAGTCATAAAGCGAATCTAACACCGCTTTGGTACCGGTCTGCCGAGACGTTATGCCGAATTCATTGCAAATAGCGTCCAGCAGTTGGTCGGATTCCAGGTGAGGATTAAAAATATAAGCCGATTCGGTGTGCTCATCCAGCTCTTCCAGAAAATTGCGGCATAAGGTGGTCTTACCAGTCCCCACTTCTCCGGTAATTACCACGAACCCCTCCCCATGTTCCGTGGCATAAGTCAAGTGGGCCAATGCAATTTCATGGCTCTTGCTCAGAAAGAGAAAATCCGGGTTGGGCACCAGCTTGAATGGTTTTTCGCGAAACCCGAAAAAGGCTTTATACATCAGTTACCTTCTCAATTGAGGGCGATTAAAATCAGTTGCCTGTTGGCCCGATGCGCCATTTCGGATGGCCGGGCAGTGGGCCATGACCAACCGTTTCTGAGAAACGCCATATCATTTTCTGTTCAATCAATATTGCAAATAATTCGACAGGGTTCAAGTCCCAAAAAAAAGCCCCTTTCCCGCTATGGGCAAAGGAGCTTTTTGGTGAAATCTATTGAAAAATCGTCTATTTTTTTTCAGATTCCACAGGGGCCTGGCCGTCATCTTCAACCGGCGGCTCAACAGCCTCTTCGGCTGCGGCTTCAATCGCCGGTTTGGTTTCGGAAACCTGCTCAGCAGCACGTTGTTCGCTCTGGCCCCCCGCTGCCTCGCCTGGCGGCTCAACAGTTTCTTTTGTTTCGCTGACGCCGGTTTTTTCTTTAGCGGTTGCCTCGGCAGGTTTGGTTTGGGAATCGGCCGCCTTTTTCTTGGCCGTTGCTTTGGATCTCTTTTTGGGTGCCGATTTCTCTTCGTCCGCTATCAGCTCAATCACCGAAACCGGTGCGGCATCGCCTGGGCGCCGCCCAATTTTAATAATTCGGGTGTAGCCGCCATTGACAGAACCAAATCTTTTCCCGGCTTCTTCAAAGAGTTTATGGACCACGTCTTTTTCTTGCATAATTGCCAACACCTGACGCCGGGCGTGCAAGTCACCGCGTTTTGCCAGTGTAATGATATGGTCAGCCCAACGACGCAGCTCTTTTGCCTTTACATCCGTCGTGCGAATGCGGTCATGTTTGAACAAAGAGGTCACCATATTTCTAAACATGGCTTGCCGATGGCTTGTGGTTCGATTAAGCTTAACGCCAGCTTTTCTATGTCTCATGGATACAACTACTCCCCTTCTTCTTCAATGATATCGATTTGCGGCTCAAAGCCTTCGATCTTCATGCCAAGGGAAAGCCCCATCTCCGTAAGAACCTCTTTGATTTCATTGAGGGACTTTCTTCCGAAATTTTTGGTCTTCAGCATCTCGGCTTCGGTTTTCTGAACCAGCTGGTAAATCTTGTTGATTTCGGCATTTTTGAGACAGTTGGCACTTCTCACCGACAATTCCAGCTCATCAACACTGCGGTTAAGATTTTCGTTGAACTGCGGTCTTTCTTCATCTTTTGATTTGGATTCCGTTTCCGGTACCTTTTCCTCATCAAAGGTGATGAAAATGGACATCTGATCTTTGAAGATTTTTGCCGCGTACGCCACAGCATCTTCAGGCGAAACACTGCCGTCGGTCCAGACCTCCAGCGTCAACTTGTCATAATCCGTTCTCTGACCGACCCGTGCATTGCCGACAACGTAGTTGACACGGTTGACAGGCGAAAAAATCGCGTCGATTGGGATGGTTCCAATGGGTGCTTCCTCGTCCTTGTTGTTTTCAGACAACGCGTAGCCCTTGCCCACCTTTACCGTCATCTCCATTTGCAGTTTGCCGTCGCCGGACAACGTCGCCACCGGCAGCTCAGGATTGAGCACTTCGATAGCACCGTCCGGGCTGATAAAATCGCCGGCCAAAACTTTACTTTCCCCGCTCACGTTACAGGTCAGGCAGTGGGGTTGGGAATCTTTTGTTTTAAGCCTTACCTGTTTCAAGTTCAGAATAACTTCAGATACATCTTCAAGCACACCGGGAATCGCGCTGAACTCATGCTGAACCGATTCAATTTTTACCGCGGTTATCGCAGCACCGTAGAGAGAGGATAGAATTGTTCTTCTCAATGTATTGCCAAGTGTTGTCCCGTACCCTCTTTCCAGAGGCTCGCACACAAACTTGCCATAATTTTTCGTACTGGTTACCTGTACTTTATCAGGCTTAATAATTTCTCGCCAGTTCATGTACATAAGCTCATTTGATGACATAAAGTCTCTCCGGCCTTTGGAATTAATAAAAATGAACCACAAGCCATTTGCCAATTTCCGTGCACCTGCAAAGGCGCGGTCATTGGCTATTTGGAATAGAGCTCGACAATGAGCTGTTCCTGCATCGGCATGGTCAGATCGTCCCGCGCGGGGATGCTCTTCACGACCCCTTTCATCTTATCTTTTTCAAGATCAAGCCATGAGGGCAATCCGCGACGAACCACAGCCTCCAAAGAATCGCCAATAGCTTGAATCTTTTGGCTTTTTTCTCCAAGACGAATCTCGTCGCCGGCCTTAATAAGATAAGAAGGAATGTTCACTTTTTTGCCATTGACCAGGAAATGGTTGTGACGCACAAAATGTCTTCCCTGAGTCCGGGTATTCACAAAACCAAGCCGATAGACAACATTGTCCAACCGCCTTTCAAGCAATACCAGCAGGTTGGTACCGGTAATACCTTTTTGACGATCGGCTTTTTGGAAGGTCAGGTGAAACTGCTTCTCGGAAAGACCGTACATGCGCTTCACTTTTTGTTTTTCACGCAGCTGAATACCATAATCGGATAACTTTCCGCGTCGACGCTGACCGTGTTCCCCCGGAGCGTAGCTGCGACGATCAAAAGCACATTTGTCCCCGTAGCAACGATCACCTTTCAGGAACAGCTTTAAATTTTCTCTTCGGCATATTCTGCAGACCGAACCTGTATAACGTGCCAATCTTGCCTCCTTTAGCGTTGAAGCTAAAACGTATCGTCAGATTGCCTTGAAGCACAAGGTACAACCAGTTGATCAATCAAAGTTTTTGTTTCAACAGATCACTGTGCGATCCTATACTCTGCGTCTTTTGGGTGGACGGCAGCCATTGTGCGGTATAGGCGTCACGTCCCTGATCATTGTAACGTTGAATCCGGCCGATTGCAAAGCGCGCAATGCGGACTCACGCCCAGCGCCCGGTCCCTTAACATACACTTCGACATTTTTCATGCCATGTATAACCGCCTTTTTCGCGGCGTCTTCGGCTGTCATTTGAGCTGCAAAGGGCGTGCTCTTACGAGATCCTTTAAACCCCATGACTCCGGCGCTGGACCACGAAATCACGTTTCCGCCAGGATCGGTGATAGTAACAATGGTGTTGTTGAATGTCGACTGAATATGAACGACGCCGCTGGCGATGTTCTTTTTCTCTTTTTTCTTCGTACGGGTTTTTTTAGGCATCTTTGAATCCCTTAAAATGCTCTTGAACGATTATTTCTTGGCGGCACCCTTCTTCTTAACAGCCGTTCGCCTGGGCCCCTTGCGGGTCCT
>JBFFHG010000400.1:0-4483 GCA_041557055.1 Desulfosarcinaceae bacterium | reverse complement strand
GTTTGGGGAGCCGAACAGATTGAAAAATCTTCTCTGATCCCAGTGATAGGTGCGATCGGTTCCGTGGGTAAACGCCAGGGTTTCAGCGCCGTATTTCCCCCGGAGGGCGTCGAGTTTCCCGACTACTTCATCCAGGGCCTGGTCCCAGCTTATTCGCTGCCACTGACCGCTCCCACGCCCGCCTGTCCGTTTGATCGGGTAATTGATCCTGTCGGGATGGTAGAGATGGTCGATCATCAAACGGCCTCTGCTGCAGATCATCCCCCTTGTGACGGGGTGATCCTTGTCTCCCTTGACGCTGACGGCCTTCCCGTCTTTGAACGCAAAGACAAGTCCGCACTTCCAATGGCAAAGACGACAATAAGTTCTCTTTGTTTCAGCCATATGGGTAATCTCCCTTTTTAACATTGCTTTTCAGCGGGCGCGGCTTTTTGCGATCCGCTATAAAAGCTCCGTTGGGTGGTGATTTTTCATTATTGAGCAGTCCAACCACCATCAACAACTATCCCTGAACCGGTCATATAGGATGATTCATTAGAGGTCAAGAAGAGTATCGCACTTGCAATCTCCTCTGGCTGGCCTAAGCGTTTTAAAAGTGTTTTTCAACAATGCTTCACCGTTCTTCTTCGGGATTCGACGAATTTTCAATGCTTGATTCCAGCAGCGGTGTACCCCTAAGGGCAGACTGTTTCCGGTGTCAATGTGAATTTGCACGGCGCATTAACGTCTGACCAAACCGGATTATCCACTATGTCTGAGCACTCTGCGTCTTCGAAGAGTCCCCGCCTCCCATCTCCGGTACAAACCAGAATGATGCCCCCTACAGTCCCGCGCACGACAAAGCCCTTATAGGATTCGAGCAATTTCGGATCATAGGCTGTTGCCCGCCGCACAAGTTCCCGGTCATCGAGCAAAGCTGCTTCCGCAGGATTGTTCTTGGCAAACCGCATGACGGCTCGTGCCAGATCGTTGGCCGTTGCCGCCAATGGCTGCATCGTATCATCCCTATAGACTTTGGCGCATGCGGAAATGGTTACGAGAAAAATCCCGAACAGCATGATGGCGGTTGTCCTTTGCCAAAGGGTGAAAAAACAATCTTGCATGTCTTGTCCATAGGCTTCTCTCCTGCGTTTGCGGTCGGCGGGGATATCAGGACCTGATAAGTTTCTCATCCCAAGGCCAGAGCCTTAACCCCTTGCTATTATTATCGATGCCGGTGTCAAGGCTCCAATCGCCAAAGACAGTCATATGATGAGCACCGAGATTGATGTCATCCCCGAACATATCATCCGACAACACGTTCCATGCCTCAAGAATGTGGTCGCGGGTCTTCTCGAAGATTGCCGCAAAGGAAGAGGGCTGGCCGAAATCTTGCGGCTGCTCGAAGTCGGGGCTTTCCGGATCATCCGTATTTTTAACACTGGAGCTGATGGGGACCTCAACATTCTCAAAAAAATGCTGAACAAGCTCGTTATTGGCGGTATAGGCCAAGGCCCCGCTGGCCATGTGGCGGCCGAAGACTGGAATTTTACGACCGACCTCAGCCAGATCGACCAGTTTGATGAAAAAGGCATGCCATTTGTCGATCTGGTCGTCCTGTAATTTCCAAGGATGGAAGGTGCGTTTCAGGCAAGTTTTCCAGAACCCCTCCACATCATCGTTTAGGTCGATAGCTGTACCACAGGATCTGATCTCACCCTTCATGCTGTCAGAGACGTAATGATACTGCACCGTCCACCACAACCGTTCAATACGGATTAAAACGCGGCGCTCTTTCCTTATTAAAAAAATAAAGTTGTAGAGATTGCAGCCGATAAAACTATCGGCACATTAGCAGGAAGAGAATAAAGAGAGCCGGGGTAACAAACAAGTTGAATGCGGCTATGACATACTGGTTTCGAAGATAGTCGGCGCGCGCATTATTTCTCAACCTGCTGGGAAACACTTTTTTAACAGAACTGGGGGAAAAAGATGGCCTGGAACAACATCTCGTTTCGGGGGAAATTATTATTCGGATTCGGTCTCGTGTCCCTATTGTTGATAGCCACCGGTATCGTTGGATATCGTGGCGTGGGTTCGTTGACCCAAAACGCCAAAACCGTCATCCTGGGCAATCAGTTGGATAACCTGCTGGCCCAAAAAGAGGTGGATCACCTTAACTGGATCAACAGGGAGATAATATGATGAAAATGGGTCATCAAGTTATTTTAATGCTATTTGCAATTATATTATTTACTTCGCCGGTTTTGGGCCAGGATCTGCTTCAGACGGTAAAGCCGGAAACAGTCGGTTTGTCTTCCAAACGTTTAAAAAACATTGACAGTCTGATGCACCGCCTTGTTGAGCAAAAAAAAATCGGGGGCTCAATCGTATTGATTGCGCGGAAAGGCAAACTGGCTTATTTTGGGACATTCGGTATGGCCGATATCGACAAACCAATGCAAAAGAACACCATGTTCAGAATTGCTTCCATGACCAAACCGATTACGAGCGTGGCTGTGATGAAGCTTTATGAACAAGGGCGCATCTTGCTCTCTGATCCGGTTTCAAAATACATTCCGGAATTTGGCAAACCCAAAGTGCTGGTGATGCTGCCGGCAGGGGCTGACCCACCTTATAAACTGGTTCCTGCGAAACGGGAGATTACCATACGAGACCTACTGACCAATACATCAGGGATTACCTATCGGTTCGTGGCAACCTGGATTTCCGATCCAAAGCACAAGCAATTGGCCAAGTTTTATGAGAAAGCGGATATTTCCGACGGTCTCAGTGAAACCGAAGGGACAATTGGCGAAATGGCTAGAAAATTAGCCCGTATGCCGCTTTATGGCCAACCCGGCGAAGCTTTTGAATACGGCCTGTCTGTAGATGTTCTCGGACGAGTGGTTGAAGTCGTTTCAGGAATGAATTTGAATGAATTTTTTCAAGCGCGCATTTTTAAGCCTCTGAAAATGAGCGATACCTATTTTTATCCTCCTGAAGATAAATTGCCAAGATTATCAGCAATGTGGATAACGGATTGGAAGGGCAATCTTAAGAAAATGACCGATGGCCCCAAAAGGGATGTGACGCAGGTCTATTCGCCCAGCTATCCCTATAAAGGTTCTAAAACATACTACTCGGGCGGAGGAGGCCTGGTTTCAACGGCTTATGATTATTTCCGATTTTGCCAGATGCTTCTGAACAACGGCGAACTCGACGGCGTTCGACTGTTGAGCCCAAAGACAGTAGAACTGATGACCGCAACAAACCACATCAATGAGTTAGATGCAACGTTTATTCACAGTAAAGGATGGAAATTCGGACTCGGCTTTGCCATTGAGATGGATCGCGGCCAGAATGTAGACAGCGGAAGCATCGGCGCGTATGAGTGGGCCGGCATATATTCTACAAGATTCAGTATCGATCCCAAGGAAGAGAAAATCACCATTATGCTGACTCAGACCCATCCGTTTAGTTTTCATATCGATTTCTGGGACCGGCTGACAACCCTGTCCAGTTCGGCTGTGATTGATTAGTTTGCTGCAACGATTTTGCGAAAGGCAGAAATATAGCTTGAAAGAAAGGAAGATATTGCAATGCAAAGTAAAGTAAATACTACAAGCTATCTCAAAAAACAGATCTTGATTCAAGATCAAGGCGGATCCGGATTTCAAACCGCAGACATACGCCGGTATTCCGAGGGTTTGAAACCCGGATCCAACACTGAGATTGGGACAAAAGACTTTTTTGAGATGGCTTGTATATATATAGTAGCATGGACAGCTATCCTGCTGATTGCGCTGATTGCGCCCCGAGAAACATGGGCAACCGGCCCTCGACTTACGTCCGATTTGTTCGAATCCGAAGAGACGATCAAGATATTCGTCTATGAATACCCGCCGCTGACAACCTTTGAGATGCCGAACATGGGCCTTTGTTCACAGATTATTCAACAGGCTTTTACGCAAGCAGGTGTTAAGGTGACGATTGAAAATCAGGTCGTGAAAAGTCTGGCCATATACTCCTTGATTCAGGACAATGCAGCCGCAATGATTGGAGAGAAAAGCGACTTCTCGGAAGATGAGCTAAAACAACTTATTTTCATGCCGTGCTATATCATGACGGGAGTATACTTCTATTATAAGCCCAAGCATAACGAAGAATTAAGGTGGTACGGAAAATTGGATAACCTGAAAGGATATACATATGGGGCCTTGGAAGGCGAGGATGTCACAACTTATGAAAAAGCGGGCATTAAAATAGTAAAAGGCGACATACTCTCTTTGCTTAAGATGCTGCGGGATAAAGAGATAGATTTTCTGGGCGCGGCTGACATCCGCGGTGAATGGTTTGTCAAAAAAAATTTTCTAAACGATAAAAATAACTTTGCAAAAATGAAGGTTCCGGCCTGGGAAACCCCCTTTTCGATAATATTTAACAAAAAAAACTCGAGAAGCAAGGAAATTTCCAAGGCGTTTACCGAAGGCTTTAACAAAAT
>JBFFHG010000399.1:0-4497 GCA_041557055.1 Desulfosarcinaceae bacterium | reverse complement strand
GGGTGACGCCCAACAATGTTGCCGCCATGGATTGGTTGCTGCCCGTGCGCTGGAGTGCCTCTTCAATGAGAAGGCGTGTGACTTGCTTGATGGTGGGCAACGGGTCGCCAAAGGTGACGGCTGTGTGTGGCAACGGGGGGAGGTCAGGGGGGGCGGCCCCTACCTGGTGTGCTCTTTGCATATGCGCCCGGAAAACGCCGAGGGAGAGTTGACCGGATTTGTGCTGGGCCATGGCGTCGAATATCATGGCCTGCAGCTCTCGAATATTGCCCGGGAAATCATAGCTTTCCAGCAACCGCGACAGCTCCGGTGAAACAGCGGGCTTGGATTTGTTGAGGGCGGCGGTGGCCTGGTTCAAGAAATATTCGCACAAAAGGGGCAGGTCCTCCTTGCGTTCGCGCAAAGGCGGAATCAGCACCCGGTGGGTTCGCAGGCGGTAGTGCAGGTCGGTTCTGAATCGTTGCTGTTGCTGCAAAGCCCATAAATCGGCATGGGTGGAAGCGATGACCCGTGCATCGCTTTTGTGGGTGGCATCGCTGCCCAGGGGCATATATTCCTGCTCTTGCAAAAGCCGCAACAGCTTGACCTGCGCACCGTGATTCAAATCACCGATTTCATCCAGAAAAAGGGTGCCGCCGGAGGCCCTTTCGATCAGGCCCTTGCGAAAGCTGTCGGCACCGGTAAAAGCGCCCTTGACGTGCCCGAACAGGGTGTCGGAAAACACGTTGTCATCCAGGCCGGCCACATTGACGGCCACAAATGATCCTTTGCGCCCGCTGAGCAGATGAATGGCGCGGGCGGCCAGCTCCTTGCCCACGCCGGTCTCTCCCCTGATCAATACCGGTTGGGTTGTGGGGGCAATGGATTCCATATAGTTGAAAAGAGAGATCATTTTAGGGCTTTGGGTGACGATGGCGCTGAATGCTTCGGGGTGCTTGAGGCTGCCTGCCAACAGTTGCTGCTTCAAGGCCTGGTTCTCCAGTCGCAGCTCACTGAATCTGATGGCCTGATGGATGGCGGTTATCAACCGGCTCTCCTCGACCGGTTTGACAATGTAATCAAAAGCACCTGATTTCATTGACTTGACCGCTGTCTCCACATCGATGGTGCCGGTAATGACAATTACCGGCAGGTCGGGGAAGGCTTCCAGGATACGGGGCATCAAGGTCTGACCATCCAGATGGGGCATGTTAAGATCGAGCAGCACCACGCTGGCGCCATTGTGACGAATGGTGGCGACGGTTTCGCGGCTGTCCGAACAGGTGACGACGTTGTTCAGGCCGGCCATGCGCAAGGTGGTGTCGATGGCCAACAAAATCGGCTGCTCATCATCGATGACAACAATAGGGTGCTGGGGTTGCAGTGTTTTCATATCGCCTCTTGAGATGGTGAATTCTGGTGAGTGCATGGAATCCAAATCGTGGCAAGTGTTCCGGTACCGGGGGTGGAGCGGAAAACCAAACGTCCGCCGTGATCCCGAATAATCGTATCTGAAATGGAGAGCCCCAGGCCGGTGCCGCCGCTGTCGCGTCTGGTGGTGAAAAACGGATCGGTAATGCGCGTCATGACCGCCGGCGTCATTCCCGCACCGTTGTCTTCGACCTCGACGTAAACGCTGCCGACCTTGGCATCGAATCCGGTGGTTACCCGCAGGGGCATGCGTTTTCCCTCCATGGCCTGGCAGGCATTGACCAACAGATTTATGACGACCTGTTCGATGCGCTGCCCATTGCCTTGAAAGGTCGGCAAATGCGCTGCGTAGCGGGTTTTAAAATCGGAACTCGCCTTTTTGATTATGCTGGCGACCAGTCCCGTGGCTTTTTTGACGATATCGTTGAGATCGACCGTGTCCTGCACATTGGAGGGGCGCTGACCGGCGAAATCTTTCAGATCGGCCACGATGCGCTTGACCCGGCCGACGCCATCCAGGGTATTCTGAATCATCCGGGGCATTCGCTGGGCGAACTCTTCATAGCCCATGCCGCCCACCGGCAGTCCGCCATGGTCGTGATGGTATCGGTTGAGAACCGGAGCCGCACATTGCCAAAATTTTTCCAGAACCTGGATATTGAGCATGACGATTGAGATGGGGTTGTTGATTTCGTGGGCAACCCCTGACACCAGGGTCCCCAGGGAGGCCATTTTGGCGGATTGGTAGAGTTGCTCGCGCTGCAAGCGGGCGTGTTCCTCAGCCCGTTTTTTTTCAGTCACATCCCTGGCCGCCATTAGAAAACTGAGGGTGCCGCCGGGAATCTCCATGACCGCGAAGGTGGCCTCCACCGGAATGATGCCGTCATTTTGAATGCAAAATGCGCTTTCAAGCCGAAAGTCCTGGGAATCGGTTGGTTGGATGCGGTCAAGCTGGGCTTTGAAGTCGTCGGTTTTGCCGGGCGCCACCACATCCAGAATGGATCTGCCCGTGACCTGATCGGCGGTATAGCCGCTGATTTTCAGCCAGGCCTGATTGGCATAAGTGATTCGAAGGTCGGCGTCAAAGGTGATGATAATCTCACGGGCGGTTTCGGCCAGCAGCCGGTATTGGGCTTCACTGGCGCGCAACGATCGCTCCATCCGGCGCCGTTTGCGCTCCGAGCCGGCGCCTTGCCACACAATATAAAAGGAAAGCACCATGATAACGATGGTAATGCCCAGGCAGATGATGGTGATTCGCTGTGTGATGGCAGCGATCTGGGCACGTACATCTTCAACGTAGACACCTGTGCCGATAACCCAGCCCCAAGGCGTGAACCCTTTGACATAGGAGATTTTGTCAACGATTTTGTTGGGATTGTCCTGCCACTGCCACTGGTAGTCCACATAGCCCGCACCCTCCTGCCGCACTTTATCGACAAAGGCCAAAAACAGGTGTTTTCCCGTGGGATCGGTCAGATCCGTTGTGTCCCGGCCTTCAAGGTCCTGCCGATAGGGGTGCATGATGATGTGCGGGTGCATGTCGTTGATCCAGAAATAATCCTTGCCCTCTGGCCCGAAGCGCAGGTTCCGCAACTGGTCGATGGCTTGCTTGCGGGCCGCTTCCACACTGATGGCGCCCAGATCCGCCAAAGAGGCGTAATAGTTGATCGTGCTCCAGGCTGCTTCGGTCAACTCGCGGATCATTTCCCGTTTGCGATCCATGAGATGGACTTCAACGCTGGGCAGCAACAGCCAGAAAAGGGTGATGACGAAAAGGGCCAGGGTGGACAACACCGGACAAACGATGCTCAGCGGTGCATCCCAGGGAACGCCTACGCCATAACTGTTCTGGTCGGATGATAGTGAGGACATGCGCCATTATTCCAAAGAGATCCGGTCTTTTTTCCCCGGGGTTAGCCAATGATCGGATGTTGTATTTCGGGCCGCTACGTAAAAGGCAACGGGCCAGCATGGTTCTGAAAAGGGGCGGCACCGTGAACAATTTTATAACCTTGGCCCCTTGAAGTTGTCAAACGGCAATCTGCCGGCTGTCTCAATTGGGTTGACTTCATTGCGACAGGCGAATGGTCATGAAAAGATAATTTTTAGGATAAGGCATTGCGCCGATGCTTAAAACGCACCACTTGCCGCCGGCGCGGCCAACCGAGCCGGTGGCATATTGACAGCAGCCGGTTCAAGCCCCACAATGTTTAAATCGGGTCAATAGCGGCCGGTGACCGCCTCAAGCAGTTGAGATTTTTTTCAGTGCATACAAGATATCGGACGGACGCAATGTGACCCGTCAGCACAAAAAGCTCGACAAAGAGAAGCTGCGCCGTTTTCGCAGCCGGTTCGGCGTTTCCGTTCCCGATTGGATTTGCGGCCCTGAGCGCCATGGCCGGGGCGGGCAAGGCCGGAAAGATCATTCCAAAACGCAAAGGAGGATTTTAGCCATGAAAACTGCGCAGGACATACTCAATGAAAAACAGCGGGATATGGTCTGGACCACCGGGGATCAAAGTGTTTATGTTGCCGTCCGGCTGATGGCTGATAATTCCATTGGCGCTGTATTGATCAAGGCGGATGACCGCTTCGCCGGAATTTTTTCAGAACGCGATTTGCTGCGCAATACCGCCAACCCGGACTTTAACCCCAAAACAGCCCGCGTGGGGGACTATATGAGTTCACCACTGCACAGTGCGCCCTTTGATACGAACCTGCTCAAACTTAAGGAGAAGTTTTTAGGATTGTTCATCCGGCACTTGATGATTGAAAAACAGGGGCGTCAGATCGGCATGCTCTCCATCGGCGATGTGCTGCGGGCCAGCCTGCTGGAGCAGGATAAACAGATCAAGGAACTCAACGCCATCGCCAGTTGGGAGTATTACGAAGACTGGGGTTGGGACCGCAAAAAGAGAAAACCCTAAGGGCTCGCGCAAAAATAAATTCGCAGTTCAGGCGCGCTGATTTGGGTAGGATTTGTTCGATCCAAGAGTGCAAAACCGCAGGAACAGCAAGCTATTTTGAGGCCAAAGCCAAGATCAGACGCAGTCGCAGATCGTGCAAAGACGACCTGAAGCAGTG
>JBFFHG010000398.1:0-4505 GCA_041557055.1 Desulfosarcinaceae bacterium | reverse complement strand
CCGGGGTGATTTTAGGAATATTATCTTGCGGGGCGCCCATATAACCTCCTTTATAAAGAAATATCAAAATTCAATCAAAACAATCAAAACAATCAAAACCTGCAAACCATGTCCGTTTGGTTGTGGTTGGGTTTTACCCAAAAAGCCCACCGGAGCACAAGTGTATTTTTTTTGTGGACCGGGTCGCAGTGTCGAAAACAAGGTGACCGACCCGGGTTGAAATCACACCCCGCCATTGAAAATGGCATCCATGGTCCCCATCCCAGGCTTTGATTCACCGAACGATTTCACAGGTCGTCAATATTTCTGACATCAACTGACATCTGCCCATTGTCTGTCTATCGGATTTTCTTTTGCTGGTGCTGGAACTTTTATCAATATCTGGTTCGGCCGTACCGCTGGGCAAATCGTAAGGGACCAATTCAATGTAAAACAACTGGTGCTGGCTCGCAGCATCAAACACTGGATTGAAAGGCAGATTGGTTTTATTGAGAAAAAGCTGTTCCCGGTAGCCGGATTGCCGGTTTGTTCGGATGGCAGGCCTTTCCGGGCCATCTGATTATTCTTGCATCTTTGCATATCCGATCAAAGCGCTCAAAGCATGCTGCACATAATCAATGCGGACTTCCGAAGCGCGGCGGTTAAACTTTTCGGATTGCGGATTGTCTTCAGCCATCATGGCGCAAGCCCGCGGAAAAGCGCCCTTGAATGGTCCCTCTGTGATTTGCGCACGAAGCAAGAACTCGACACCCCGCTTGATGGCAAGGTCAAGCTGAACGGTCTTCTTCCAAGTCTCCGGTAAAAACGACCGTGCGGCTATCAACCCCTCTATTCGCGTTGCCGTGGGCGTCACCCGGCCGTCCCCGGCAAAGCCACCGTAAAAAATCCGCGGAAAAGATCCCATACACTGCCCTTTTAAAATTGTACCCACAATCTGAATTGCATGTTGCCTCAATAATTCTTTCGAATAGAACGGATCGTCCGTAACCGGTATGGTGATCAATTTTGCCGTGGCGATCAGCGCCCAATGATCCGCAGGAACCTCTCTTGCGAATTGTCTCGCACGGGCAAGATACATCAATGCGTTTGCAGCCGCTTGGAGCCAAATTCGGTCAGGATCTTTTTCATAAAGCATAACAAGTCCCAAAGCCGCTTCTCCCGGGTAGTAAAGAGATTCCCAATTGTCCTGGCGTCCACCTTTGGATGGAATAAATTTGGAATGAAAACCGCCGTCCTTTTTTTGCATGAACAAAACAAATCGCCCCAACTTTCGCAAATCCGCCAAGGGTGTGAAACCCGGCTCAATGGTTTCGATAGAGAGCAACGGCGCAAGTCCGAGACCTGTGCCGCCCAGCTTAGCCTGAAGGGAGCCCCCCTCAAGTTGCGACCACACCGCCATCATATCCGACTGATCTGCGACAGGGCCGATGGCTGATTGGCGAAGATAACTTCCGGTGCGTATAATGGCTGAGTGCATGCGCTTGTCGGGTTGCATTCCATAATGCATGGCCATCGCGTAAATGGTTCCGGCATGTCGCAACATGTTGTATTTGGGCATCACCTTGACTTCCGGATTCATGTTGATCCGGTATTTAAACATACCGTTTTCTAAAGCCGCATCCATGAGGTAGGATGCAGAAGAGTTGATAGCCTGAACGATCTCTTCCTGGTCGGGATGAGCAGATAACGCCAATGACTCGGCATCGGCAATGTTATGCAACGCCAGGAATATAAAAACTTCTAAAAACACAAGGCAATAATGACGCATAGAATTTCTCGACATCTTGATGAACACCTCCTAACACACAGACCTTGATCCATGATTGATATCTATTTTTCGGCGTGGTCTTTTGGATGTCCCCACCCATGCCGCCATAACGCATCCAAGGACTCGCTGCCCGCTGGACTTCACGATCTTGCCCGGCCGTACGTTAAGGACCGGTTTTCGCGGCTCTCTCACTCTCAAGATTTTAAGCCAAATGCGTCAAAAGCAGATTTGCCCCGTGACTCCGTGACCTTTTTTAGAATTGAAAATGCTTGACATTTTCGATAAAAATATTTCCAAATTCATAACCCTTTTCAATCCCTTGGCCATCTTTTTTATGCAACGTTGGTTGTATCGTAGCGATAAGATGCCACCACAGCCTGGGTGTTGTCAAGAACAGCGCTGACATTTCCCTTGCCGTTGTACAGATAGTGATAATCCTGACCTTGATAACGCATGTTGAGCAGGCCGCCCATGCCGCCGCCCCAGACATACTCGCACATGATGGTGTTGTTTTGGTCCCGGTTCTGGAGCGCCAGATAGCCGCCTTTCACTATCCCTGTTGCCGCGTTGAAATCATTGTGGTCAAACGTGAGTTCAAGCCCGGTGGCATCCCTCGTGGTGCGAATTCTGCCGACAGCGTCATAAGTAAAGGATTTGACGACCTGGCTGTTGCGGCGGATCTCTTTAAGCCGGTGGGGGCTGCTTTCACCGGCAGCGTAGTAGACATACCCGGTGATCATGGGTTGCCCATCCACCGTTGCGGTTATGGCGGTCACCTGACCGTCGGCGTTGTACGCTATTTGGGTCTTGTTACCGTCCCGGTCTTCACGCTCGATAAGCTGATGGTAGGCGTTGTAACGCTTTTTAATGGGGGGCCGTCCGTCTCTGCGGACCTCAACCCGGTCAACCAAATTATTTTCGTCATACACATAGGTATAGGGTACGCCCAGTTCCCGGGTGATCGATGTGCGTTTTCCCATGGCATTGTAAGTATAAGACTTGGTGTGGTTGTTGGAATCCGTGACGCTGAGACGCAGACCCGTGTCGTAATCATAGGCATAGGTCTTTCGTTGGCCCTCGGGTGTTACGATGCTTTGAATCTCCTCACGAATGCCGTTGACTGTATTTGCATGAAAAAAATTGATCTTGCTTAAACCGCCGTCATTCATGATTTTAAGCTAAATGCGTCACGACCCTTTTACTTTTTATTTTGTTTTTTTGCTTTGACGGATGGGATTCGATACCCTGGCGCATCGGGAAGGCCGGCCGTGGCAAGCTGCATCTTGTTCTGCACCATGGACCATGCGACATCCGGATCAGTCCCGAGTGCTAAACTTTCTGCAAGCATAGGACAATTATCTCTTCTCCGGCAGACAGCCCAAAAAACAAGCCATCTATCCGCTATGGCACATTCGAGGGTCAGCCGCGACTGCCGCACCTTTCCTTCAGGGGCCACGATCATCGCTATGGGATTTCCCTTGAGATCACGACAGCCGGCTGTGGGATCAAAACGGCCTGTTCACAGACGCCGTCATGCACCACCGCGCGGACAAACATTCCCGGAAGCAGCACATTCGGGATTGGGAAAGACCATCCGCAGGGTCACGGAACCCGTGCTTGAGTCTACTGTGACATCACAAAATTGAAAAGCTCTTTTCTGCGAATATACTGAGCCGTCTTCCAGAACGAGACCAACCCCATTCCGGTTTGACCCATCCTGCTGAAGACAACCATCACTAAAACGCCGTCTCAGGCGCATAAGTTCAACCGTGGATTGTGGCACATCCACATAGATAGGGTCCAGTTAACCTGGATTTCACCCTCGTGTCTGCTGGCGGCCACCAAGTCTCATGCCTTGATCTCGGACGATCTGACCTCATAAATTCGGAATACCAATAAAATATCGGAAAAAAGTATTTTATATTGAATTTTTTTCAAAGAAAATGCTTTACAACCAAATTTATATCGGGTATTGGTAAGGTCAAAATGGAAAAATAGAAATTAAAAATCCTGACTCTATTATAGGGAGGTGGTTCCAATCGACGCACTAGACAGCAAAATTTTAAAGAGCTTGCAGGTCAATGGACGGGTAAAACAAATCGAGCTGGCGCGTGAATTGGGCGTGGCTCAATCGACCTTGCTGGAAAGGATTCGCAGGCTTGAGGATCAAGGATTCATCTTGGGTTATAAGGCCATAGTCAATCCTGAAAAACTGGGATTAATGATTCATGCCTTTATTTCGGTCAGCCTGAACGACCACGGAGCGGAAATCATTGAGCAATTCGAAAACGCAATTCATCAGATGCCCGAGATTCGGGCATGTTATCACCTGACCGGTCGCTTGGATTATTTAGTGCTCGTCTCAACCAAGGATATGAAACAGTTGCGCGAACTGCTCAAATTCCAAATATCCGGGTTGCCAGGATTCGGGCGGGCGGAAACCTTTGTGATTTTCTCGGAGATCAAATCCAACCAAGGCTTTTTTATTGATCAAAATCCGTAAAACAACACGGGCGACCCGTGTCGAAAAAAAGATGGCGTTCAGAAACAAAACCAAAGAAAGGATAGGAAATCATGCCCAAAAAAAAGCTGATGATTCATGAATTTTACAAAATGAAAGAGAAAGGTGAAAAGATCACCTGGTTGACATCTTATGATTACCCCACTGCGCAGTTTGCTGAAGCAGCCGGAATAGAAATGATTCTGGTGGGCGACTCCTTGGGAATGTGTGTCTATG
>JBFFHG010000397.1:0-4549 GCA_041557055.1 Desulfosarcinaceae bacterium | reverse complement strand
TTCAGGGATTGAAGCTGGGAAAAGGGCAGATCTGCGACCCGTTTGCGTCCGCCCCCCACGCGAAGCAGGGTGCTGTCGTGGTACAACACCGGCACACCGTCTGCGGTCATTTGCACATCAAGCTCGATCCCGTCGATGGGATATTTGAGGGCGTGCTCGAAAGCGGACCGCGTGTTGTCCGGGGCCTCGTTGCGGGCGCCCCGGTGGGCGATGCACAAGGTTCTATTCTTAGTTGCCAAGGGCCTGCGGCTTTCAAAAAGATAAATTTAAAACTCACTCTTTTTTAACCGAAAACATACCCTGAAATCAAATCCCGGATTTGGATATTCGATAATATGGTATCGACCGTGCCGTTGCATCACTTGGCAACTTTTCCATGCCAATGTTTCTTGGCAATTCCCAGATCCTGATAAAATAAAAGCGCTTTACCCATCCATCCCCTTTGCGCTAAGATACCGCCTGGTTTTTCAATAAAGGGAACCTGATGGATATCAACGCCCGCTGCAATCAACTGAAAAGCATATATGCAATCCATGACGCATTCACCTCGGATGTGGATCGTGCGTGCGGCAAGCATTGTGCCGCTTGTTGCACCTGCAATGTTACCGGCACCACGCTGGAGGCCTGGGTGATCTATGATCATCTGGCGTCCGGATCAAAGCGCCCTGACGATTTTCTGGAGAAGATGTCGCGGATCGCACCGCCCGGGCGTTTTCAACCCAGGGCGACCATCAATGAGCTGGTGGCGATGTGCGTTGGCGCGGAGGAACCGCCTGAAGAGTGCAATGACCCGTCGGCAGGCGCCTGTCCTTTGATTGAGGGGGATATCTGCACCATCTATACCGTCCGTCCCTTTGGCTGCCGGGCCATGCTCTCCACGGTTGATTGCACCCGCAGGGGAGAGGCCCAAATGCCGCCGCTGGTGCTTTCCGTCAACAATGTGGTGATGCAGTGCATCGAAGCCCTTGACCGACCGGGAGCATCGGGGAACATGATCGATATTTTGCTTTTTTTGGCTGGTTCCGAGAATCGTAAGGCCTATCTGGGTCTGAAACGTGATCAGTGGGCGCAACCCTTGCGGGCCAATCAACCCTTCCCGGTATTGATGATCCCGCCGGAGCATCGCCGACCCCTTCAGCCCCTGCTGAAGGCATTGGGGGATGTTCTGAAAAAGGCGCCATAAACCGCTATACGGCCTTCCGGGCGTCGTTCTGTTCAAGGTAGTAGAGGGTGGCCCCCACCGGTGCAAAAGAGAGCAAAAGGATATTGAGTCCCGGGATCAAAAAGCATAGCCCGAATCCCAGGTGAAAAAACAATCGTTCACGCAGAAATCGGAAGCGTTGGCGGAAAGGGACCAGCCGCCGTGCAGGTACCAGATCGGTGTTGTCCCAGGCCAGAAAGATACCCGCCAGCAATGGAGACAGAATGGTTAAAACCGGTGACAGGGGGGTCAGCCAGCCGAATACCATCAGCGCCATGGAGATGCAGACCGGAATGGTTGCCCTTGGAATTTCCTGCTTGATCAAGTGAAAAAAATAGGCGAACCATGGCATTTGGGGCGGCGCAATTTCTTCGCCGGCCGTTTTGCGCTCGGTGATCCGGGACATATAATCCATGATCGCCACACTGAATAGAAGCTGGGCGACCAAAAAGGCCGCTATTGCTGAAATGCCTGATAGCAGAAGGGCCAGCAACCAGGCGGCTGCGTACCACAGCCAGAGCAACCAAAGGGTATCGGGGCGGGTCCACATCACATTGGCGATCTCCTGATACTTGGTCAGGATCAATCCGATGGCCATCAGCGACAGAAAAAGGATCACCACCAGGCGGGCAAACCCCAGCATAAGCAGGGAAGGCGTTTTTAGTCCAAGCTGCAACCCTTTGAAATTGTAACGGATACCGTTGAAAAAAGTAATCATCAAATCTTCCTTTGTCATTGAAGTTTTAAGCTCTCTTCTAGCAACTTTCAAAGGAAGGGTCAACCAACCTCGTCTGGGAATGGTGTGTTATCCCTGCCAGGGAAATTGCCGGACTTGCGCTCCGGTATTCCGTGGATATTATCTGTCCCATAACATGAAAAGAAAGTGAGGGGAGATCTGATGAAATTTGTTGGAGCGCACGTCAGCGCCGGCGGCGGAGTGGAAAATGCCCCGCTCAATGCCCATAAAATCGGGGCCAAGGCCTTTGGGGTGTTCACCAAGAACCAACGCCAATGGAAAGCCAAGCCCTTAACCGATAAGAGCATCGAAGCCTTCAAACAGAATTGTGCCCGGTTGGGCTATGCCCCTGAGCATGTTTTACCCCATGACAGCTATCTGATTAATCTGGGCCATCCGGAAAAAGAGGCATTGGCCAAGTCCCGGGAGGCCTTTTTGGATGAGCTTCAGCGCTGCGAGCAGCTGGGGTTGAAATATCTGAATTTTCATCCCGGAAGCCACCTGGGAAAAATTTCGGAAACCGAGAGTCTCAAACGCATTGCGGCGTCGATCAACCTGGCTCTGGAGCAGACCCGGGAGGTGACGGCCGTTATTGAAAACACCTCGGGCCAGGGGAGCAACCTGGGGTACCGGTTTGAGCACTTGGCGGAAATCATCGATCAGGTGCGGGACCATTCACGGGTGGGGGTTTGCTTGGATACCTGCCACAGTTATACGGCCGGGTACGACCTGGGGAGCCCCTCTGCCTACGAGCGGACCATTGCCGATTTTGATCGTATCGTTGGGCTTCAATACCTCAAGGGCATGCATCTGAATGACTGTAAAAAAGGGTTGGGCAGTCGGGTGGATCGGCATGAAAGTATCGGCAAGGGCTCTCTGGGGGAGGCGCCCTTCGGTTATATTATGAAAGATTCCAGGTTGGACGGCATCCCCTTGATTCTGGAAACGCCCGATGATTCCTTGTGGGCGGAGGAGATTGCGCTGTTGTATCGGCTGGGGCGTCTCTCCCGGTAAAATGGTGCGCACCATATTCAGCCCCACTTTATCCGCAGTCCTGAAACGGCTGAAAAATGGGGCACTCCCTCGCACAATTGGGAATGCCCCGTTTTTTTAATACCGGATAGGTCGTTAAGCAACCGTTACATTAACCGCCGCAGGTCCTTTTTGCCCTTGTTCGATGTCGAATGTGACGCGGTCACCTTCATTCAGGGTTCTGAAGCCCGAGGAGTTGATGCCTGAGTGGTGGACAAATACATCGGGCCCATCCTCCTGCTCGATGAATCCGTACCCCTTTTTCTCGTTAAACCATTTTACAGTGCCATTTGCCATAGTGACGTCCTCCTTTCATGTCATACACACGGTCCCCAACTTCAGGTCGTCACTACGCACGGATTCAATGGTGGCTGAAAAACAGTCGATTCGGATTTCCAGCCCATTTTGTCTTGTGTGTGCGTTAATGATTTGTGCCTTAATTTTTAACAATTAATTGCAACGACCCCTGAACAAAGGACCACCTCGACGATCTTCTGTTCCACCGGTTCCGAAATGGCTGTGCGACCTACTGCCCAAGGTTTGGCCAGTATCCAATTCATGAGTTCCGTAAAGCGGAAGAGGCGATCGATAAATTTTTGAAAGCCATGGTTGGGCAATGGGATGTCAGGAACATTTTTGGCGAGAGGTGATAAACCGCTGGTTTGTTCTGTCCTGCCAACGAATGGCATATACGCATTTGCCGAAACTTCAACCATCTAACATTACAAAGGTATTAATTAAGAATTCAATGTAAGGATTGACAACCCCGTTTGCATGATATTATTTGTGCGGATCTTTAATTACAAACATAATCCTATCATGGTATCTGGAGGTATGCAATGGCTGATTTTCAAAATTCGAAAGACATCGATTTTACTGTGGATCAAGGCAATTTGTATCGCGAGGAAGCGATTACGGACCTTAAGGTCGCCTCCATTCGCAGAATGATCCCCATCAAACCGGACGGTAGTGACGATCCCGGCCGGGCCCCCCTTTTTATGGGGCATTCCCAAGTGATGACACCCGAAGGGCCGTTGCCCCTGCAGGCACGGCTTGCAGCCAACAACCTGGCGGAGGCGTACGAGGTTTTTCCCGGCGCCATGCAACTGGCATTATCAGAGATGATTGGGCAGTTGGAAGAGATCTATCAAAAGAAAAAGGAAAAGGGGAACGACGATTCACGCATCATCGTTCCCGGCCGATAGGGATATGGTCTGGCGGCCGCAGTTACATCCGGGGGACGCGCCAAACTGGGGCGTGCCCCGCAGATGCGGCGCTGTCAGCGCACAAAGGCAAATCCCAGACGAATCGACTCGGTCCGGTCGGTATAATTGAGCAGACTCTCGGCCAGCCGGTTGGTATATTGGACCTGAAAATAGAGGTCGAGGTCGCTGAATACCAGGGTGTGCAGGGGGTACGTCGCATCGACCTGCACTGAAGCACCCTCGGCCGCCCACCAGAAGTTGGTATCGACCACCATGCCGTCGGCCTTTCCAAAGGTTACGCCCAAATTGAAATACCCCCGGTATCTTTCAAGATCAGGATTGTCCTCATCCTCATTGCCGAAGTAGGTCCAAATT
>JBFFHG010000396.1:0-4572 GCA_041557055.1 Desulfosarcinaceae bacterium | reverse complement strand
TTGTTGGCGGCATTGATTTGCGCGTAAAAATGGGTGAAGTGGTGGGCCTTTTAGGCCCTAACGGAGCAGGGAAAACCACCACTTTAAGAATGTTGGCGGGTATCCTCAAGCCCACCGCGGGAAACGTCGTTGTCTTTGGATTTGATTTTATCAATGAAGTATTTGAATCCAGAAAACATTTATGGTATTTGTCATGAAGCACCGCGATGTATCGTCGGCTGACGGTACGCGAAATGCTGGCATATTTTGGATCTCTTCACGGAATGACTGTTCATGCCATTGAAGAACAGACCATGGATTTGAGCCGCAAATTGGAGCTTTCACCCTTCCTGAAAACCCGCTGCGGAAACTTGTCGTCCGGACAACTTCAACGAGCCAATATTGCCCGGACCTTGATTCACGATCCGCCGATTCTTATTCTCGACGAGCCCACGAGTTCTCTGGACGTGATCAGTGGAGACTTCATTATCGAGACGATAAAGCAGGCGCGCCTTGCCGGGAAAGCCGTGCTTTTTTCAACACATATCATGAGTGAGGCCGAACTTCTATGTGACCGCATTGTTCTGCTATACGACGGAAAAGTGCTTGACCACGGAACCCTGGCTGAAATCCTCGACCGGTCCGGTCAAAAAAACCTTACGGATACTTTTTTTGCATATGCCGGTAAAAACAAACGACCTTCAGTGTCTGCGACAACTGCACAAAACCTGGAGGCGCAGTTATGAGACCGCATTGGGTATGGATAATATTCAAAAAAGAGATAAAGGAAACACTGCGGGATCATCGCAGTATATTTTTAATGGTGATTCTCCCTTTATTGCTTTATCCTCTGCTTTTCAGGGCATCCAACGCTTTGATGCTGCGCCATTGGTCCAACCTGTCGGCGCGTTCGACGACCGTGGCCGTATGGGGTGAACTACCGCCCCAGGTTGCGGGTGCGCTATCAGGCAATTGCGTGCCAAGCATCACGGTGTTGCCGATTCCTTTTAATTCCGGGAGTCACTCAACGGACTGCGAAAATGCCAGAAAATTGTTATCCGAAAAAAAAGTCGACATAATTATTCAAGTTCACAATCAACTCTGTTGTGATCAAACCGTCAACGCCCCCTCAAATGCTGAAAAAAACAACGCGAATACGGATAAGTTGCAAATTCTCTATGATGGTGCGAATGATTTTTCAACATGGAGCGCAACACGTGTGGAAGGGTTGTTCAAAGAGATATTCAGAGAAAAACTGCGGCAACATCTCCGGAAAGCAGGACTGAATCCCGCCCTTGCAGATCCATACGCAATCACTCGAACCAATCTGGCAGATGAAAAACGAATGGGCGGTCATCTTGCGGGGCGGTTGCTTCCTTTGCTGTTGGTGCTGATGGTGCTGTTGGGAACCTTTTATCCAGCCATTGAACTTACGGCCGGGGAGAAAGAACGCGGTACTTTTGAGACCTTGAGAAGTATGCCGGTGCGGGCCACGGAGATTATTGTGGGAAAATATCTGACGGTTGTGGCGATCGCGTTGATTTCGGCCAGCGTCAATCTGCTTGCCATGGCGCTTGCATTCAACAACATGCATGTGTTCGACCCGTCGGCTTACCAATTGTATTTGATTGATCAGAGCCATTCGTCGTCAGGGCTGGTCGTGACGGGCGGCATGGTGGCCCAACTATTTCTGTTGTTAATACCGCCGGCGCTGTTTTTTTCTTCCCTGATGCTGGCTGCCTCGACCTTGGCCAAGGACTTAAAAGAAGGCCAGAATCTTCTTACACCGGTATTTCTCATGTGCATCTTACCGGCGGCCTTGGTGAGCACGCCCGGCGGCTTTGAGCTCAATTGGGCAGTGGCATTAGTGCCTGTGGTCAATGTGGCGCTACTGATCAAGGATGTTCTGATGGGAGACGCCGCCCCTCACTTTTTACTCCTGATACTGATTGCGAACACAGTTTACGCTGCTTTAATGTTGCTATTCGCAGCCCGCAGTTTTCACAACGAACAACTCATGTGGGACAATCCTTTTTGGAAACGGTTTCTTAGCAACATCAATTTACTCCATTGTTGCAAAAGTCGGAGGGCGCCAAAGTCAAGGCGGAAAGTGTGAAGCCGTAATAATTTACTGCAAACACTTGCCAACGCAGGATTTGGGGTCCTCCGACTTTCCCGAAGGGGAAAAAAGGTGGCATACAATAGACCCGATCCTCAAGTTCACCGTTGGTTAATTGCTGGCAAGCATATCTGACAAGCCGTTAATTCAATGACGGCATGGTTTTTTAGCCTTTTGGCCATCTTTTTTATGCAACCATGGGGTTTAAGCAGCCAGAAGTGATTGCCCCCAAAGTCACAACTCGCTGCGTTCACCAAGGTTGCCGTAGCGGTGGTAGTTGTCGCACACGCTTTGGTTCCGGACGTAGTGAATCAGCTCCAGGCGCCCCTCCATCAGGACCGGGCTGCGGGCGATGTAGAATCCTTTTTCGGCGGCGGCCGCCAGGACCCTGGTCGGCACACGGTCGGGAGCTGCGTAACGCACCCGCTGCAAAACCTGTAAGGAGGCGATCAACTTCTCTTCGGACTGCCGGCGCAGGGGCGACGGGCCTATAAGATCGAGAACATCTCTTCTTTCCAGAAACTCGGTGACTGAATTGCAAAGATCTTCCGGCATACTGATCACGGCGGTGTTGCCGGTGATGCGGGCAGCCGCGACGCGCGCCAGGGTGTCGAAAAGGGTGTCGTCCGGATGGAGCCGGATGCCGATGGCGCCTAACGGCAGATAGCGGTGAATGTTGTCCTGACCCCTCAAATGAAAGTAGTCTTTCTCTACGCTGAACTCCTGCTCCCAATGAAAGCGATAACTTTTGATGGCGCGAATGGTTTTATTGAGATCTTCGGCATAGGATTGAAGTTGCCCCCAGAGGATTTTCCGTTGCCAGGCCAGCGCCGTGCGCAGCAAAGCATCCTCTTTTTGAAGGGCTTGAATGCGCGGCGGCGCGGTCTCCGCAAAGTCCATGAATTGGCTCACGTAATTGGGGCCGCCGGCTTTGATGGCCGGCCCCAGGGCGGATTTGCCCATGCCCCCGAAGGGCTGGCGCAGGGTAACGGCACCCGTGGTGCCCCGGTTCACATACAGATTGCCGGCCCGCACGCCTGCTTTCCAAACGGCCTGTTCCCGCCCATCCAGGCTCTCCAGACCGGAAGTCAGGCCGTAGCCGGACTGGTTGGCCAGCCCGATGGCATGGTCCAGATCGTCAGCCCGCATCACCCCGAGTAACGGGCCGAAGAATTCCGTCATGTGCGTGAAGCTGCCGGGCTGAACGCCGTATTTGATTCCCGGAGTCCACATGTGAGGATTGTTGTCCACCATTCGGGGTTTCAGCGCCCAGGACTCAAGCGGCTCCAGAGTGGTCAGGGCCCGTTTCAGGTTTCCGGCCGGCGGCCGGATCAGCGGCCCGATTTTATTGGCGAAATCCCAGCAGGAGCCCACCTTGCAGCTTTGGGCGGCGTCCACCAGATGGCGTTTGAAGTTGTCGTCGTCATAAACCTCTTTTTCCAGAATCAACACAGAGGTGGCCGAACACTTCTGGCCGCTGTTGCCAAAGGCGGAGTGAATCACGTTTTTAATGGCCTGGTCGCGGTCGGCCATGGCCGTGACGATGGTGGCGTTTTTGCCGCCGGTTTCCGCCGACAGCAGCATGGCCGGTTTCTGTTTGAGCATGGCCATGCCGGTTTCAGTGCCACCGGTCAGAATCACGAAATCCACATCCGGATGGGCCACCAGACGGGCGCCTGCAAGTCCGCCGGGGCAAGGCACAAACTGCAGGACTTTTTTGGAAATACCCGCCCGCCAAAAGCATTGGCACACCTGCCAGGCCACCAGCACGGCATCGCTGGCCGGCTTGAACACCACGGTATTACCGGCGGCCAGAGCGGCGACAAGGCCCCCGCAGGGAATTGCAATGGGAAAGTTCCAGGGCGAAACCACCGCCCCCACCCCCTTGCCCTTGGCTTCCAGGGTTTTAATATCCGTGAACCAGCGCACCGAATGAGGATAGAACTCCGCAAAATCAACCGCCTCGGAGACCTCCACATCCGCCTCGGTGAAAACCTTGCCGGTGTTGGCGGCTGCGGCACCGATCAGATCGCCTCTGGCCTTGCGCAGTTCCGCAGCCACACCGGAAAGGGCGCGATGCCGCTGATCCATGGAGAGCTCACGCCAGCCGTCCGGGTCTTGCCTGGCAACGCGCACGGCCTCGTCGATGTCCCGGTCCCTGGCCAGACAAAAGGCGGCCGTTGTGATCTTTTGCGGCAGCCGGGAGGGGTCGAGGCAATCGCGGGTATCCCGGCCGTCATATATCCGCCGACCGGCCACCACCAGCGGAATCCGGATGGTCTCGTCGCCCGCTTGCTTCAACCATTTTTCCCGAACCCTCTCCGCCCATTGACGGTTGGCGGCCAGGGTCCAGTCCGTGTCCGGCTCGTTGTTGAATTCGCCGTCGTAATAGGTCCCGGTCTGTTGGGGAAAAATTTCCGTGGTTCGATTTTGCACACGGTGAGGCATCATCCCGGCGCGGTCCTGAAAGCCGC
>JBFFHG010000395.1:0-4577 GCA_041557055.1 Desulfosarcinaceae bacterium | reverse complement strand
GTATGTGAAGTGATTCCGGAATTGGTAGGGCATCAATTTGATGCAAAGGACACCTTGAAACAACTGGGTGCCAACTCGGTTGACCGTTCTGAAATTATCATGATGACCCTGGAATCTTTATCTTTGAAAATTCCTCTGATCGATGTCGCCAATGCTCAAAATATAGGAGGTTTAGCAAATATACTCTATGAAAAATTACAAAAAAACTGAAGTTCTCATAACAGGCCTGGGTGTAACTTCTGCAATAGGACAGGGTAAAAAAGATTTTAAAGCTGCATTGCTTCAAGGTCGGCATGCGTTTGATGTGATGCAGCGCCCAGGCAGACAGAGACCGGGCGTTCAAAGCGAGATGAAAGAGGGATCAAGGCCGGATGCATTATTTTTAGGGGCTGAGATTCCCACTTTAACCATACCGGACACAATTCCCAAAAGAGTATTGAGAACCGCATCCTTTTCAGGTCAGGTCGCTTTAGTTACCCTGCATGAGGCATGGAATGACGCAAAGCTGGATGGGGTGGAGCCGGACCGCATCGGATTGGTGATCGGCGGATCCAATTTTCAACAAAGAGAGTTGATAAAACACCATGAATCTTACCAGGGTCGCCTGCATTTTATGCGGCCAAGCTATGGGGTGTCCTTCATGGACAGTGATTTGTGCGGATTATGTACGGAACTATATGGGATTCGGGGATTTGCATATACCTTGGGCGGAGCTTCTGCCAGCGGCCAACTCGCTGTTCTTCAGGCAATTCAAGCGGTCCGGGCCGGTCAGGTCGATATTTGTATCGTCATTGGAGCATTAATGGATCTATCCTATTGGGAAAGCCAGGGATTTCGAGCCATGGGAGCCATGGGATCCGACCGTTATGCAAATGAGCCTGCTTTGGCCTGCCGTCCCTTTGATCAAAACCGGGATGGATTTATCTATGGAGAGTCTTGCGGTGTGGTTGTGTTGGAAAAAGAGAGTTCAATAAAAAGAAACGGATTAAAGCCCTATGCACGCCTTTCCGGATGGGCAACGGGAGTTGACGGAAATAGAAATCCCAACCCATCTTTTGAAGGAGAGGTAAACGTTATACAAAAAACATTAAAACAGGCAAACCTGTCGGCAAAGGAAATCGATTATATCAATCCACATGGAACAGGTTCCAGGATAGGCGATGAAATTGAATTAAAAGCGCTTCGCCATTGTGATCTTGTTCATCCCTATCTCAATGCGACCAAGTCTATAACGGGTCATGGGTTAAGTGCTGCCGGCACAGTGGAAATTATTGCAACTTTATTGCAAATGGAGTCGGGGCAACTTCATCCTACGAGGAATTTGGAGACTCCAATCGCATCTCACTATAACTGGGTACGGCAAGAATCAGTGCATCACGTTATCAAGCAAGCCTTAAATTTGAGTATTGGATTTGGCGGTGTCAACACTGCCATTTGCATCCAACGATATTAAAAGTATTCTTTTTTAATTTAAAATTTCAGGCTTCCTGTTTTTGCGTGCGTGCGGCCCCTAAATGAATTTTATTATACTTGTTATTATAACGATTAAATGGAGATAAACATGAAAACATTCCTATTTCCAGGTCAAGGCTCACAATCAAAAGGGATGGGCGAAACTTTATTTGATGACTTTATTGAACTGACCCATAAAGCCGACGAAATATTAGACTATTCCATCAAGGAACTCTGTCTTGAAGATTCAAAAAAAGAACTCAATAAAACCCAGTTCACCCAATCGGCATTATATGTGGTCAATGCATTGTCCTATTATAAGGCCGTTGAAGAATCGGGACAAAGACCTGATTATGCCGCCGGTCACAGCTTAGGAGAACTCAATGCACTGCTTGCGGCTGAATGTTTTGATTTTGAGACAGGTTTAAAACTGGTTAAAAAGCGAGGTGAATTGATGAGCCAGATCAGTGAAGGAGGGATGGCTGCCATCATTAACGCAACCGAAGAAGAAATAAAACATATTTTAATGGAAAATGGTTTGAACAATATTGATCTGGCGAATTATAATACCCCGTCTCAAATTGTGATTTCCGGTATGCGGGATGAAATTGCAAAAGCCCAATCTTTTTTTCAAAAAGGGAATACATTGTATTATCCGTTAAATACCAGCGGTGCTTTTCATTCCCGTTTCATGCAACCAATAAAAGAAAAATTTGAGTCCTACTTAAGGAAATTTGAATTTTCTGATTTGAAAATACCGGTTATTTCAAATGTCTCTGCGAGACCCTATCAACATGATGAAATCATAGATAATTTGTCAAATCAGATTACAAGTTCGGTAAGATGGTGTGAAAGTATCCAATATCTGATGGGCTTGGGGAATATGGAATTTGAAGAGATCGGTCATGGTAACGTTCTGACAAAGCTGGTAAATAAAATCGGCAAGCAGGGTTCAATGGAAATCCGCAGGAGTGAAAAAACAAAATTGCTATCTGCCCAAGAAAAAGTCAGCGCATGGAATCAAAAGTATCCCATAGGAACCAGGGTAAAGGCTATGAGCGTTGAAGCAAACGATCTGGAAACCAGAACAGAAGCCATTGTTCTATTCGATCATCGACCGGCCGTATATATTAAAGGTTATAACGGATATTTTGACCTGGATGAAATAACGCCGCTATGATTATTTATATGAACAAGATACGCGATCCCAAATTATGTCGTTTCGGATGAAAATTGAGAAAATTACAAATGCCAAAAGAGCGTTAATGGCACCAACGTATGAAATATACAGATTAAAGGTGTCGAATGGTATTTTTACGAATTTTACCTATATCATAGTAGATAATTTTACAAAGTTAGCTGCCATCGTAGATCCTTCATGGGATATGGACCTTATTTCTGATGTAATTCAAAGATTGAACATCAGATTAAAATCAATTTTGATCACACATTCTCATTATGATCATACAAATCTTGTATCGCCGCTTGTTGAGCGTTATGAAGCTGCTGTTTTTATGCACCAGGCAGAGATTATGGATTATCAGTTTGAATGTGACAACTTAACAGCATTTTTAGACCTTGAGGTCCTTGCTTTGGGCAGTACATCCATTGTATGTATCTGGACTCCCGGCCATACAAGCGGCGGCAGCTCTTTTTTATTGTCCAATGATTTATTTACAGGTGATACACTCTTTTCAGAGGGCGTCGGTGTATGTTTCCCGGAGAATGGCGGAAATCCCAAAGATTTGTTTAAAAGTATTCAGCGATTAAAGACCATAATCCGAAATGATGTTTTAATTCATCCCGGTCATTCGTTTTGGGTGGAACCGAATTTGTCGTTTCGCGAAATATATGAAACAAATATTTACCTGCATTTTAATCGTCAAGATGATTTTGTCGCATTCAGAATGCGGGAAAATCAACCGCCGCTATTCAAGTGGCTTGATTGAGAAGTAAATCAGGCGGTACCTGCAAGTGCTATAAGCGGTTTAAAAACCTCCCTTCGGGCCCAAACCCTGTGTTGGGGCAAGGGGTTCAATCCTCAACATACACAATGTATGCCTGCGGTTGAACCCCTAGCCCCGCCTTGACCCGATGGAAGGTTTTGAAACCGTTTCTATGAACAAAGAGAGATTTAAGGGGAATAACTAGTGGAAAGGGAAGGTATGGAACAGCTTCGGATAATTGATAAATCCAATGAAGGTGCAGCGTTAAACCAAGTAGAAATTCAATTGTATTTAAAGGGACAAGAATTTTCCAGCATGGTTGATTATTTTCCTTCACCAGTGGATGGGAAATTTCAACAACAACTCAACTGGTATTTTACCGAGTTCTTGCTCCAACCATATGGGAGACAAAGAAGAACAGCCCAACAAGTCGTGAATAACATTAATGAATATGGCAAGCTTATGGGGGAACGGCTCTTGGGGGAAAGCCGTTGGCAGAAGCCCATATTGAAAAATATAGATGAAACCGGAATGCAGAATATTATTGTGACGATTGAATCGCATCATCTTGAATTTTTTCAAGAACCTTGGGAACTGATAATCCCGCCCGGTATGAATCAATGTATGTCAACATTATGTAAAGGTTTTATCAGAACTAAACCGGCTGACCTTGGTTTGGAAACCTCACTCCAATTCGATAGCAAAAATCCGTTACGTATCCTGATGATTATTCCGCGGCCGCGAATGAATAAAGAAGTAAATCCGGGTTACCAATCAAAAGCGGTTGATATTTTCAACCATCTGCTCGGATATGATCAGTCCTATGAGGTTGAGGTATTATCCCCGCCCACCATGGAAAACTTTCAAAATCGAATGAAGAAAGAAGATAGGCCTGTCCACATCCTTCATTATGATGGGCCCGTAAGTCTTTCGGTTGGAACGGAAAATAAGGACTCTGGTCAACTAATATTCGAAGATAATAATAGGAATGCAAATCCACAGGCTGTTGAGACAATTGCCGGATTGGCAGTTGAAAATGGGATTGATATTTTTATGCTGGATTGCCACAATGAATTTCCCACCGGGTTTTCAGGTGAAAATAACAGAATCCGGGCCCAAATACCTGCCGGTCTGATACAAAATGGCGTTAAAAATGTCATTGCATCGTCATTTTCAGCC
>JBFFHG010000394.1:0-4581 GCA_041557055.1 Desulfosarcinaceae bacterium | reverse complement strand
TTAAAGCCGTATCGTTCAGAAAATATCTTTGTGCGCAGCAGATCGGCTCCCTTGCCTCCGGCATTGAAATCAAAGGGGTTTTTGCCGTTACGCAAAAAAGTCTCATGGGTATCGCGGTCATAGACCTCCGGGTGTTCACCGAAAACGGTGGTGATGTTGGCGGCCAGGGGGCTGTCCACCCATACCGGCATGCGGGGCACGGCCCCTTCGCCGTAGAGTTCATGAATCACATAGAGCAGCTCCTGGGTGCGGCCGAAGGCAAAAGAGGGGATCAAAACGCACCCGCCGCGATTAAAGGTGGTATTCAAAACCTCTTTAAGACGCGGTTTGAGGTCCACCACCGGCTCATGCTCCCGGTCGCCGTAAGTGCTCTCCATGACGAGCAGATCGATCTGGCGGTCCTGGGCCTCGAAATTGAGGGCCGGGTCCCGCAAAATGGGTTTGTTGAAACGCCCCAGGTCCCCTGTATAAGCCACAGTGCGGGTTTTGCCGTTGATCCCCTGCTTGATGATGCTGATGGCGGACCCCAGGATGTGGCCGGCTTCATAAAAGGTGACGGTGATATCCCGGCCCACGGTGGTTTCGTGGCGATAGGGGGTGCCGTCCATCTGGGTCAGGGCCTGTTCGGCGTCGGCGTCGGTGTAAAGCGGGCGCACCCCGTCCAACCCATAGCGGCTGATGAGCTCCTGAATGACCGCCCCGTCCAGCCGGTTGTGGTTCTGTTTGAGCATTTTTTTGATTTTTTCATAGTTGCGCTTGCCAACGGGTTTGCCGTTGATGGTATGGCCCTGGGACATGGCCCGCCGGACGGTTTTATAATTAAGATACTCGGCATCCTGTTCCTGAATGTGGGCTGAATCGGGCAACAGGTACCGGCAGGCATCCGCAGTGGCGCGGGTGCAAAAAATGCGGCCGGAAAATCCCTTGCGGGTCAGCAGGGGAATTCTGCCGGAGTGATCAATATGGGCATGGGAGAGAATCATATTGGTCACCATGCCAGGATCGAGGGGCAGCACACGGTTTTTTTCAGCCGCCGCCTTGCGACGTCCCTGGTAGAGGCCGCAATCCAATACAATATGATCAGTGTCCGTACCCAACAGGTGCATTGATCCGGTAACTTCTCTGACAGCGCCGTGAAATGTGATGTGCATACGTTTTCCTTTCCGCGTTAATCGATCTGATGCCACTCGATCTCGACATGGTTGGCGGCAATCGCGACAATATGGTCTTTGGTACCCCAATCCTGGACCACTGTCCACTTTGAATCCGCATAGGTCACAATTAAATGGGAATCGTCCGCGATTGCACGGATACGGCAATTGGACAACCCGGCAAATCCTTTGCCCACAGCCTTGAGCACGGCCTCCTTGGCGGTCCAGTAACGGAAAAAGAGGGCCAGGGTCACTGCGGGCGCCAAGGCCCACTCCTGTTCGCAGGCAATGCGCTGATGCAAGGCGCTGTTCACCGGCTTGATCTTCTCGATGTCGATGCCGATGGGATGGCTGCTGGTAACGGCGGCCACATAATCCTCTTTATGGGTCAAGGACCAATGGATCCCGTTGGACGGCAGGGGCGCGCCGTGAGCGTCTTTTTCCAAAGGCCCCAGTTGAAGGGCGCTGTACCGGGCCGACAGGGCCAAAGCATCACGGGCGCAACGCCTCAACACAGCCACCTTCTCCCGCCCTCTGAGCTGCCGTTCAGGTTCAGGCACGACCATGATTACCGGGTGGATGGTCACAATTGCGTTAGGTGATTGATGGGCCGATGGGATCATTCTCATCCTAATGACATTCTTCGATTGAATATGTAAGCATCTAATAATCTAGCGGCCAAGGCCCTTCCCCTTCAGGGTCAGCGCCTTGGCGTAGATCTCCTTGCGCGGCACGCCCAACCGGTGGGCCAAATCCCTGGCCAGGTCGCTCAGGGATTGATCGGAATGCGCCAGGGCGTCTGCAACGGCGGCGTCCAGATCCTCTACAGATTCGAGAGCTTCGGCGCCGCCCACCAGCAGGGTGCACTCGCCCTTGACTTGCGCGCGCCGGGCCAGTTGGGCAATGATTCCGGAAAGCGGACCGCGCAGGAACTCTTCATGCAGCTTGGTGAGTTCGCGGGCCAATACCGCCGCGCGGTCCCCAAGCACCTCCAGGACTTCGCCCAGAAAGGTCACCACCCGCCGGGGGGATTGGTAAAAAATCAGGGTATGGGGCACCGCTGCCAGCCGTTGCAGTTGTTGAAACCGCTTGGCTCTTTTGCGGGCGGGAAAACCCACAAAAGTGAAACTGTCGGTAGGCATGCCGGAAGCCGAAAGGGCTGTAATGGCGGCGCAAACACCGGGAATGGGGACGATTGGGATTTGCCGCGCGGCGGCCGCCTGGATCAGCCGATACCCCGGGTCCGATACGGAGGGGGTGCCGGCGTCGGATACCAGGGCAACGGACGCGCCGCTGGTCAATCTGTCAATGATCTCCAGCGTGCGCGGCTCCTCATTGTGTTCGTGACAGGAGATCAGTTGATTATCAATATGATGGGCCGCCAGCAACCGTCTGGTATGGCGCGTATCCTCCGCAGCGATCAGGTCCACCTGTTTGAGCGTCTTGATGGCCCTCAAGGTGATATCTTCCAAATGGCCGATGGGCGTGGCCACCACATACAGACAGCCCAACGCCTGATCATCCGTATGCAAGTTCAAAGGCATTGGCAATCACCTCGATTTGGGGGGTTTCATCCATGGTTCTAATGGCGACCACATCAAAACGGGCGCGGGTTTGCATGGCATGGTGCTGTTTCAAATACGCCAGAGCCGCCATGGATATCTTGCGCTGTTTGGCCGGCGTCACAGCCCACTTGGGATGGCCGAAGCCCTCGCCTCGCCGGGCCTTGACCTCCACAAAGACGATGACCCCCTTGTGTTTGGCGATAATGTCGATCTCGGCCTGACGGGTGCGATAGTTGCGCGCGATGATTTTATAGCCCTGTTTGCGCAGGTACTCGGCAGCCAGATCTTCGCCACTGCGGCCCGCCTGCTGTTTAAGATTGAACATACGCCGCGATCCCCGAAGCAAGAGTGTTTGAGGGTCGCGGCCCGAGGTGTTCAACCACGCCTCTGAAACTGCGGCGATGAATCAGACAGGGGCCGTGGGCTGCGATGGCCGCTTTGTGGGCCTTGGTGGGATAGCCTTTGTGACGGTCAAACCCGAATTGGGGGAAATCGTCATGGTAGCGCAGCATCAATTTGTCGCGGCTCACCTTGGCGACAATCGAGGCGGCGGCGATGGATATGCTGCGGGCATCACCTTTGACGATCGGCTGTTGGGGCAAAAGGGTCTGAATCGTGAAATTGCCGTCGATGAGAACGTAGTCCGGCTGCGGCCCAAGATTTTCCAGGGCCATGACCATGGAGAGTTTGGCGGCCTGGAGAATATTGATGCGGTCGATTTCAAGGGCATCCACAATGCCGATACCGATGGCTTGGGCATGTGCGTAGATATGCCCAAGCAGCCGCTCCCGTTGGCGGACGGTGAGCTGTTTGGAGTCAGTGATCTCCCTGGCATCAAAATCCGCCGGCAAAATAACCGCTGCCGATACGACCGGACCGGCCAGGGGACCCCGGCCGGCCTCGTCCACTCCGGCAATCTTGGCATGACCGTCCGCGGCCAATGCCTTTTCAAACGCCCAAAGGTCTGCTTTCATCGGTTGCGCGCACCAGGGGTAACACGGTGTCGGAATGCAATCGATGCTACCGCCATAGCCGCAGGACCGCGACTAATTGAAACGTTTTTCGCGAAGGCGCGCAGCTTTACCGCGCAGCTTGCGCAGGTAGTAAATTTTGGCCCGCCGCACCCGGCCGTGGGTGACAATATCTATATGGTCGATAATGGGTGAATGCATGGGAAAAACCCTTTCCACCCCTACGCCATAGGAGACCTTGCGAACGGTAAAGGTGGCGTCCAAGCCGCCTTTGCGCTTTGAGATCACCACGCCCTGAAAAACCTGGATACGCTCCTTGTCGCCCTCTTTGATCTTTACATGCACGCGCACCGTATCGCCGGGAGAAAAGGCCGGTATGTCGAGGCGCATTTGTTCTCTTGCCAGTTGTTTGATGATTTCCATGGTTCCAATCCCCCTTCATCGGGACCGCTTCGCACGATGGTTTATTCAAAACCCCTATGGATTAAGATGTTTTTCCGAAGCTGTCCGGTTCTTTTTTTGGTATCCATCCAATATTCGATTCCACTGTTTCACTGGGTCCGGCCCAGTAGGCGATCCAGAATAATGGCGACCGCCGACCGCACCGCCAAATGGTTGTACGCTCCCAAACCCGATATGGGGGCCAGCCTGAAGTCCGCTGCGTTCAGCAGCTCCGGGGCCAGTCCCCAGGCAGTACCAAAAACCAGTACCACCGGCCGTTTGTTCCGAACCAGTCCCCGCAAATCAGCATAAGTCAGATCGCTGTTGTCAATGCGGGCGCTGGTGACCACCACTTGGGGCTCTTGCCCGTCAATGGATTGAATCTCCGCCAGCACTTCATCAAGCGACGATTTCAACCGAATCAAGGCCAAAGCGGCCCGCCGGTCCGGATTG
>JBFFHG010000393.1:0-4593 GCA_041557055.1 Desulfosarcinaceae bacterium | reverse complement strand
CTGGTGCCCAGGTTCCGCACCCGTCCGCTGGCCATACGCTATCAATCTCAAGAGACCACCACGGCGCTGACAGCGTAAAAAAAATAGACCTAATGCCATTTCAGGTTTATGAGTGCCATGGAAGCCTATCTTTACGAAAAATTGGAAAACCGGAAGGTGCGCTGCATTTTGTGCGCGCATACCTGTGTGATCAAACCCGGCAAGCGGGGGATTTGCGGGGTGCGCCAAAATGAGGAGGGGCTGCTCAAGACCCTGGTCTACGACCGACTCGTTGCGCAACATGTCGATCCCATCGAAAAAAAGCCTTTATTTCATCTGTGCCCGGGCAGCCGCTCCTACTCCATCGCCACCGTCGGGTGCAATTTCAGGTGTTGTTTCTGCCAGAACGCCGATATCGCCCAGATGCCCAATGACCGCCAGGGCGCCATCCCGGGGACGACCTGCTCGCCCGAGGCGGTGGTGGCCGATGCCCTGCGGCACAATTGCCGGAGCATTGCCTATACCTACACCGAGCCCACGGTCTATTTTGAATTCGCTTATGAAACAGCCAGATTGGCCCGGGCCAAAGGGCTCAAAAACGTTTTTGTGACCAACGGTTACATGAGCCGGGAAGCCCTGGAGATGGTCGCCCCCTATCTGGACGCGGCCAATGTGGATCTGAAAGCTTACACCGACGACTTTTACAAAACCCGGTGCAGCGCCAAACTGGCGCCTGTCAAAGAGACCCTGCGGCGCATGAAGGCCCTCAATGTGCTCGTGGAGGTGACCACATTAATCGTTCCGGGACTCAACGACGAATCTGAGGCGTTACACAATCTGGCGACCTTTATCGTCGAGGGCCTGGGGCCGGAAACCCCCTGGCATATCAGCCGTTTTCATCCAACATATAAGTTGATTGACCGGCCGCCCACGCCGGTCCAAACCCTGACCATGGCCTGTGAGATCGGCAAAAAGGCCGGACTGCACTATGTCTATATGGGCAATGTGCCTGGCCGGGGCGGCGAGAACACCCATTGCCACCAATGTGGCGCGCTGCTCATTGAGCGCCTCGGTTTTTCCGTGCATCGCAACATCATTCAAAACGATCAATGCCCTGAATGCAAAACCCCGGTTTACGGGGTGGGGATGGGTAAATAAATTCAGATTTGGAACTTTTCAGGCGTCCGGCATTTTTGAACTTCGATTGTTTGCGGCAGCCGTCGGTAATACTCGGCCTCTTTCTTTTTACCCCGTTTCAGGCATCCGCCGGCGTAAACCCGGCATTTCTCCTTCAGGGTGGACAGGGCGGCGGTGTGCTGGCTTTGTGAGAGGCATCCCCGCCTTATAATCTTGACCAGCGCCATGATGCGGAATTTGTCCAATTCGGGCATGGCCGACAGTTGATCCGAATGCCCGCCGTGTTTGACGATCAACGGCGTGTCGATAAGATGGACAGTATATTTCCACGTGATGCGCAGCCACAGATCATAATCCTCGCAAGCCGGCAATGTTTCATCAAATAGGCCCACTTCATCGAAAAGGGAGCGGCGGATCATTACCGCCGAGGGACTCACCAGGCACAGGGGCAGGGTTTTTTCAAAGATCATGCCTGAATATTTTTGGTGCCGCTTTTTGGGATTAACCCTTTTGCCGTTGCGAATCCAGATCTCTTCGGTCTGGCAGAGCACGGCTTGGGGGTGGGCCTGGAAAAAAGCCGCCTGCCGTTCCAGCTTTCGGGGCCGCCAAGCGTCGTCGGAGTCCAGCAATGCAATGTACTCTCCCCTGGCCGAACGAATGCCCGTATTGCGCGCGGCGCTGACCCCCCGGTTTTGCTGATAAATGTATAACAGGCGGTCTGCGTAGGCTTTCAGCAGGTCGGCCGTGTCATCTGTTGATCCGTCGTCCACCACAATCAGCTCCAGATCGGTGAAGGTCTGGCTGAGCACTGAATCGATGGCCCGGCCCAGGCAGGCCGAGCGGTTGAACGTCGGTATGATGACTGAAACCAGGGGCGCCGGTTTGGATTTTCCCGCAGTTGCTTTTGGGGGAGAGGTTGACATTCCAAGCCTCATTGGCAATAATTGATGTATGCCTGTTTACAGATGGGGCGGCCCCAACAGGATATGAATATTAAGCATGGACGGCATCCCAGTCGTTTGGCGCCACGGTTTTGTTTTGACCTGACTGCGCACTTTTATTTTTCCCCTGAGCGCTCAGCGCCATCGGTACAATATTCATACGACCGTCACCCTTATAAGGCCTGCCATACCGGCGTGTCAACCGGGTACAGCCGTCAATTTCAATCCATGCAACGCAATCAAAGATGATGGAGGGTTCTATGAAAAAAGCTTCAGCCCGGCTATTGATTGTTTTTGTGACACTTTTACTGGCCGCATGCGGCGGCGATGACAAGTCCCGGTCCGGGAGTTCTCCAAAAACAACGGCCAAGGTCCGATATGTCACCATCGGTACAGGCGGCATAACCGGCGTATATTATCCCACCGGCGGTGCCATCGCCAGGATCGTCAACAAAAAACGGGATATTTACAATATTCGCTGTACCGTGGAATCCACCGGCGGCTCGGTATTCAATGTCAATGCTGTCATGGCGGGCGATCTTGAGTTCGGTGTGGTGCAATCGGATCGTCAGTATCAGGCCGTTAAAGGGATGGCCGAGTGGCAGAATAAAGGATCTCAAACCGACCTGCGGGCCGTTTTCAGCATCCATCCGGAAACCGTCACCCTGGTGGCCGCCGTAGATGCCGGCATTAAAGGTGTCACCGACTTGAAAGGCAAACGGGTCAACATCGGCAATCCCGGTTCGGGCCAGCGCCAAAATTCCATTGATGCCCTGGAAACCTCGGGACTCAACCATGAAACCGATTTGAAAGCAGAAAACGTCAAAGCGGCCGAAGCGCCAGGCCTGCTTCAGGACGGCCGTATCGATGCTTTCTTTTACACCGTGGGGCATCCCAGCGGCGCCATCAAAGAGGCCACTGCCGGTGTCCGCAAAGTGACCATTGTTCCCATTACCGGCATTGACCGGTTACTGGCCAAGCACCCGTACTATGCCAAATCGTACGTTCCGGTTAAGCTCTATCCCGGTGCGGATAACGATTCGGATGTGCAGACCTTCGGGGTCAAGGCCACCTTGGTGACCTCCGCAAACGTTCCCGACGATGTGGTGTATGCCATCACCAAAGAGGTTTTTGAAAACTTCGAAGCGTTCAAAAAACTGCACCCGGCCTTTGACGTTTTGGTCAAGGAGGGCATGCTGGAAGGGCTTTCCGCGCCCATTCATCCGGGAGCCGTGAAGTATTACAAAGAGGCGGGTTTGAAATCCTGATTGCGCCTGCGAAGAGATATGCATGATGACCCAAAAGAAACGGCGATGAGCCACACCTCACCCGAAGATAACAAGCATGGGCTTGAGTTGGCCAGACAGATGGCCGCCGCCCAAGAGGGGCTGGGCCGTCGCCCCGACGGTCCGGCCCGTTTCGTCATTCCGTTTGTGGCCGTTCTCTGGAGCCTTTTTCAGCTCTCCATTGCCAGTTGGTGGGTGCTTGATTCCACTTACACCCGGGCCATTCATCTGGGGTTCGCCCTGTTAATTGTCTTCCTCAACTACCCGTTGCTGAAGAAGCAAAAGTTCGGCCCGAAATTTTTATCGGCCAAAGAGCGAATACCCGTCTTCGACGGTGTTGTCGGTATCATTGCGGCCCTGTCGGCAGTCTACATCGCCATTGATTACAAAGAGCTGACCATGCGTTACGGAGCCCCCATCACCCGTGATTTGATCGTCGGCGGCGTTTTGGTGGCTGTTTTACTGGAAGCTTCCCGGCGGGTGATCGGGCCTGCCCTGCCGGTCATTGCGGTCCTCTTTATGCTTTACGCCTTTTTAGGACCCTACATGCCGGAGGTGATCGCATTCAAAGGGGTATCGCTCAATCGCTTCATGGGCCAGATGACCATGTCCACTGAAGGGGTTTACGGTATTCCCCTGGATGTATCGGCCACCATTGTATTTCTTTTTGTTCTTTTCGGGGCCATGCTTGACCGGGCCGGCGCCGGAAAGTATTTTATCAAACTGGCCTTGAGTCTGCTGGGCGGCTTCAAAGGCGGTCCGGCCAAAGCCGCCATTCTCGGCAGTGGATTGACCGGCCTGGTTTCCGGGTCGAGCATCGCCAACATCGTCACCACCGGCACCTTTACCATACCGTTGATGAAAAAGGTGGGCTACCCGCCCACCAAGGCCGCCGCCGTGGAGGTCGCCGCCAGTACCGACGGCCAGTTGGCGCCGCCCATCATGGGGGCGGCGGCCTTTATCATTGCCGAATACGTCAACGTCCCCTATTTGGAGGTTATTAAGGCCGCCGCCATTCCGGCTTTTGCTTCCTATGCGGCGCTGTTTTTCATCTCCCATATCGAAGCCTCCAAACTGGGGTTGAGCGGTATGGCGCGCAGCGAGCTGCCGCCCTTCCGTAAGACTCTGCTTTCCGGGGCCCATTTTCTGCTGCCGCTGCTGATTCTGCTCTACGAATTGATCGTCGTGCGCCACTCTCCCGAACTGGCCGCCTTCAACGCCATCTGGGTCATGGCGATCGTGATGTTGTT
>JBFFHG010000392.1:0-4601 GCA_041557055.1 Desulfosarcinaceae bacterium | reverse complement strand
GGGAATACGGTCTGCTGGGAGCCGATATTTTGGGAACCGGTTTCGACTTCAACATTGACATTTATCAGGGAGCCGGCGCGTTCGTTTGCGGCGAAGAGACGGCTCTGATGAGATCAATCGAGGGCAAGCGCGGGATGCCGCGGCCGCGCCCACCGTTTCCGGCGCACAGGGGTTTATGGGAAAAACCCACAATTTTAAATAATGTCGAAACGCTGGCCAACATTCCCCAAATTATTTTAAACGGTGGAAAATGGTATGCCAGCATCGGCACGGAAAGCAGCAAGGGAACGAAAGTGTTTGCGCTTACCGGCGATGTCAACAACATCGGATTGGTTGAAATACCGATGGGCACTTCACTGCGGACCATGATATATGATATCGGAGGGGGGATTCCGAACGGGAAAAAATTCAAGGCCGTCCAGCTGGGCGGGCCCTCTGGCGGATGTGTGCCTGAGCAGCACCTGGATATACCCATTGATTACGAAGAAATTGCCAGGGTCGGTGCCATTATGGGATCCGGCGGGGCCATTGTGATGGATGAAAACTCCTGTATGGTCGATATGGCCCGGTTTTTTATGGATTTCGTGCAGGATGAATCCTGCGGCAAATGCACCCCCTGCCGTGAAGGCACCCGGCGGCTGCTGCAGTTGCTTGAAAAAATCTGTTCCGGAAAAGGTGAAAAAGGCGATATCGAGACCATGGAAGAGCTCTCGGCGGTAATAAAAGAGACCGCCTTGTGCGGACTGGGCCAAACCGGCCCCAACCCCGTGCTCTCCACCCTGCGCTACTTCCGGGAGGAGTTCGAAGCCCATATCTATGAAAAACGGTGCCCGGCCAAGCGGTGTGTCGACCTGCTGGAGTTCAGGGTGGATGAAGCGCTGTGCGCCAAGTGCGGCATGTGTTTCAAGGCCTGCCCGGTGGAGGCCGTCACATGGAAAAAGAAAGAGCCGGCCCGCATCGACAGGGAAAAATGCATTAAATGCTTGACCTGTTTTGATAAATGTAAATTCGATGCTATTATGTAGAGTATAGCTGCAAGCGCCGCCTCGATCAGGCAAGACGATGGCTTGCGCATGGGAGAAAAAGCATGATCATAGCGATCGCATTGATGGGGGGATTGGGACTGATTGTCGGTGTTGGCCTGGCCATCGCGTCCAAGGTTTTCTATGTCTATGTGGACCCCATGATACTGGAAGTTGAAGCGCAACTGCCCGGGGCCAACTGCGGCGGATGCGGTTTGCCCGGCTGCTCGGCCAATGCCGAAGCCATCGTGGCCGGCAAAGCCTCTCCCAACTCCTGTGTGGCCGCCGGGCCTGAAACCGCCCTGGCCATCGCCGCCATTCTGGGCGTCAGCGTGGAAGCCAAAGAGCCGGATATCGCCCTGCCGGGCTGCACCTATGGCGTGACCGATGCCGACACCAAATATCAATACGACGGACTCAATGACTGCCGGGCCGCCGCCCTGCTCAACGGCGGAATGAAAGTGTGCAACATCGGCTGCCTGGGATTGGGGACCTGTGCCAAAGTCTGCCCCTTCAATGCCATCACCATGGGCCCCAAGGGCCTGCCGGTCGTCAACGAGGGCCGCTGCACAGGCTGCGGCACCTGTGAACGGGCCTGCCCCAAACATATCATTACCCTTTCGTCGGTCACCCGCCGTATTCTCAGGGAATACACCACCGAAGAGTGCACCACCCCCTGTCAGCGGGCCTGTCCGGCCGGTATCAACATCAGCGGTTATATCAGCGCCATCGCCGAAGGGGATCACCCCGGAGCCGTCCGGATTATCAAGGAACGCAACCCCTTTCCCACAGTTATCGGACGCATCTGCCCCCGCCCCTGCGAAAACGAGTGCCGCCGTCAATATGTGGATGAACCGGTGGCCATCAACTTCTTAAAACGCTATGCAGCCGATCATGAAAAGGTCGGGGGCAAACACGTTCAACCCTATAAGGCGCCGGACACCGGCCGCAAGGTGGCCGTAATCGGCGGCGGCGTGGAGGGACTTTCAGCCGCTTTTTTCACTGCCCGCCTGGGACACGCCGCAACACTCTATGAAGCCGCCGACCAAATGGGCGGATTGCTGCGCAGCGCCATTGCCCGCTACCGTCTGCCCCTGGATATCCTCGATTGGGATATTGAGGGTATTACGCAAATGGGCGTCAGGGCCGAAACCGGTAAAATGCTGGGCCGCGACATCAACATCGAAGATCTCCTGGCAGAGGGATACAACGCCGTCTTTCTGGCAGTGGGCGGGTGGGACAGCCGCCTGGCCCGTACCGGCGGTCGTGGTGAATCAAGCCCCGTGCCCGGGTGCCACCTGCTCATCGATGTGATGAAGGCCGGCAGCCAGGGCTATCAGGAGGTACGGTTCAGCGGCCACGCCATTGTCATGGGCACCCCCAACCTTTCAGCCGCCATGATCCGGCGAATCGAGGATATGGGCGCTCAAAAAGTGACCGTCCTGATGCACGCAGCGGCGCCGGCAGACTTGGGAAACGCCCGGATTATGGCCGGTCAGGGAATCAGCCGGCTGTACGGCCGGGACGGGAAACTGACAGCCGTTGAATTGATCGATGTCGAAAAGGGCCAAGCTCAAAAAATGGACGCCGACCATGTCATTTTTGCAGCCGGTCGCATGCCAGAACTGTTGTTCATCCCGGCGCCCGCCGACGAAAATGACGAAGATGGTGCCAAGACACCGGCGGAGGGAACCGCACCCCTTGAATGGGAGGCCCTGCCCCCCTACAAACAGCCGGCTCACCACCATGAGATCGGCCTTATGGCTGAGGGCGATGTGCTGACGGATTTCAGTGCGGCCATCAAAGCAATCGCAGCCGGTCGCAGGGCAGCCGCTTCGATCCATCGATCCATGTACGGCATCGGCTTGGAGTTGCCGGACAATGTGGTCACCCCGGAAGCACCGATTCAAAATGTTGACCGGGTATCCCTGGTGCCTATCCGTCCGCGCCAGATCATGCCCATGGCCGATGAGAGCCAGACAGCCAAAGGCATGGAGTTGGAGCAGGGATTTGATGGCGACAAGGCCCGAACAGAAGCCGGCCGTTGCCTGCAATGCGGCTTGATCTGCTATTTACGCGAATCCGCGGTCGAAGAGCAACAAGCGGTTGCAGCCAACAGCTAACCATCAGAAGTTGATGAAAACCACCCGGGTCTGCAAAAAGGAGTGCATCCATGGCCATCGAAGAGGGTATCGTTATCAAAGTTGGCGGACAAAACACTCAAACAGCCTGGGTGAAGACAGTCCAGTCAAGTGCCTGCAAAGCTTGCTCGGCGCGCCACAGTTGCAATCCGGACTCAGGGGGCAAAGCGCGCGAGGTGGAGGCCGTCAACGTGGTCAATGCCAAAGTGGGGGATCTTATTCAGATTTCAATTGATACCGGTGCGTTATTAAAAGCGACCTTCCTGTTATACGTGTTCCCCATCCTGTGCATGTTCATCGGCGCAATAGCAGGCCATATCGCAGGATTGAGCCTGGGGATGGCGAACCCGTCGCCGGCATCGGCCATTATTGCCGTCGCCTGCTTCTTTGGCGCCATGTTGATTGTCCGGCTGCGGGCCGGACGCATGGCCTTGAAGCTGGAATACCGCCCAAAAATAACACGCATCATCGGCCGGGCAAAGGCCGACGCCAATTCATCGGGGACCCCGGGCGCTTGTGGACTGCAGACTGCAAGCAGCATTTAGGAGCGTGTGCGATGAACCAAAAAGTCTTTATAACAAGTAACAACACCGCCACCTTTGTCTGCCCCCAATGCGGCAACACCTCTGTTGTCAATGTGGCCAAATATGCAGCCGTTGATAAAAGAGTGACGGTTCACTGCAAATGCATTTGCAGCCACAACTTCAAGGTATCATTGGAAAAACGCCGCCAGTATCGTAAAGGCACGGATCTGCCCGGGGAATACGCCTACCTGATGCCCAACGGCGATATGGACAAGGGCATCATGCGCGTGGTGGACATCTCCAGCAGCGGACTGAAGCTCAAGCTCAATGTGGAACGCAAATTCAAAGGCGGTGAAAAATTGCGGGTGGAGTTTCATCTGGATGACAAGCGCCGCACCTTCATCGAAAAAGAGGTCATCGTTCGCAATGCTCACAAAAACCTGGTCGGCACCTCTTTCGCGCTCAATGAGGGCGATGATCCGGCCCTTGGCTTCTACCTGATGTCCTGAGAAAAAAAATGCGGCCACAGCAAATTTCAGAAAACGGATTGAAAATATTTTTCACAGCCCTGCTATGCATCGGTATCATGGCATCGGTCGCCCTGCCCGTTTTACAACCGATTGAAACACTGGCTGATGATCATCCGCCCATGCCTTTTTCCCCTGGTGAACGCTTGCGCTTTCATCTGCGCTGGACAGTGGTACCGGCCGGTGAAGCCATCCTGGAAGTGCTGCCCATCGAAACCATGGACGGCCAGAAAGTGTATCACTTCCGATTGACCGCCGAATCCAACGCCTTTGTCGATCTTTTTTACAAAGTCCGCGACCGCATTGATGCCTTTGCAACCATCGATATGACCCGCACCGTATTTTATCGTCACAAACAGCATGAAGGGGACAATCGCAAAAACGTTG
>JBFFHG010000391.1:0-4603 GCA_041557055.1 Desulfosarcinaceae bacterium | reverse complement strand
GTGGAAAAGATGGCATAAGATCGACCCGATCCTCCAGTGCACCGTTGGTTTGTTGCTCGAACGGGTTCCAAATTTGCCATCAGTTCAATGTCCATGCGGCTTTATAACCTTTTTGCCATCTTTTTTATGCAACTATAGGGTTTATTGTTTTGGCATTCAATGCACAACCGGCAGCTACTCCAGCACCGGCCGGTTCCACATCAGTCTGAGCGCAAAGGTGTTTTGGGTCTTGTCCACATCCGTGCCGCGGTCCTCGACCCAGGTGGTCAGCCAGTAAGCCCCCAGACTCCAGGTCGGGTTGAAGGCATACCTCAAACCGGCGTTGAACTGCACCGTGTGCTCATCGACCTGCGATGCAGTGCCGGTTTCTTCCGTGCGGTTCCGATAGGCCCGCATCCACACATCAAAGTACAGATCGCCGGTCAGGCGTCCATTGTCAGCCAGGCGCAAGGTGGTTCGTTCGGTGGCGCCGTTGCGCCCCGAAGCCGGCACCAGGTCGTGGCTCAGCAAGGCGCTGAACCGGCTCTTTTCACTGGTATAAACAGCTTCCAGCATGCCTACGAATCCCAACGAGTCATCCTCCTCCACACTGGATTGATATGATCGGCGGCCCAAAAAATCAGTGGTGTGCAACCGGATTTCATCCTCCCGATGTGTAAGACGGGCCCCCAGATCCACCGTCAGCTCAAGCCGCTCCGTCATACTGCGGGCCAAACCAAGGCTTAACGAATAGTTTTGATAGGTTCGCTGATCATGCACATCAATGACCTGCAAAACATTGCCGCTGGAATAGTCGCGGGAGTAATCGTACAAAGCGTATCCGGCTTGAATCCGTCCTGTGGATCTTTTCAGCAGGGGCTCCAGATTGCGTGAAAACAGCACCGAAACAGTGTGGGCGCCATAGTCGTAATCTTGCGGATTGTCAAAGGTCTCATCCGTATAGCCGCAGGAGAGCGCCAGGGCCGCTTTTTCGCTGATCTGGTATTGTCCCCCAAAACCATAAGTGCGCCGCTGCCGGGGATCGTTATTGAATAGCAACCCGGTATCCGACAGTTCGCGCTCGGCCCGCTCATCGTCCAGGTAGCTGACCGAGAGGGTGGTGCTCAGCCGCTCGGTCCATTGATGGCTCAACCGGCCGTCGCAGTATTGATCCACGGCGTTCAAGTCGCTTGTGTCGCGGTAATAATAGAAATCAGGCCGCCAGGAGAGCAGCAAGTCGGTCCGCTCGGTCCGCCATCCCCCCTCAACGGCCGGGGAAAAACGGGTAATGAGGTCCGAAGTCTGGTTTTCGGCATCGAAAAACACATTGTCGCTGTATCTCTCCTCGATGGAAGCCGCCACCTTCAATTTCAGAGGATCGGCGTTCAGAACCAAAGACCACAGCACAACCAGAGCAATAGCGCCCAGCCATATTTTTTTGAGCATATCTTCATTTTATCGCGGAGATGAAAGGAACGGCCCCATGACGGGCGGATATTCCACTGGATTCTCCTGCATTTGACGTAAATAGTTTATCCGGAAACAGACAAATTGGGTCGAGATCAAGGCGTGCGAAAACTGTTCTACGGCACAACGATCACGTCGCCTCTTTCCAATTCAATGTTCGTCTCAAGTTGCTCGCCCTTGGATACCGCATCGTAATCGAACGGGATGATCCGCGTGCCCGTTGGCCCCTTCCTGAAAATCTTCACCTGGCCGGACCTGGCAAAGGGGTTCAACCCCCCGGCCAGCGCCAGGGCCTGTAAGACATCGATGGTGTCGTTCAATTCAAAACGTCCCGGCCGGTTGGTCTTGCCAAGGACATAGATCATCAGGCTGTTGACACTCACCACCTCCATGGAGATGATGGGGTCGGGCACATATTTCACCAGCCGGTCGAAAATGACCTGCTTCAACGCATCCAGACTCTGCCCCTTGGCCCGCACCTCTCCGATCAGGGGAAAGGAGATGTTACCGTCCGGCAGCACGGCCACCTGACGGGTCAACGACTCATCCCGCCATACCGATATGTTCAGCACATCACCCACACCGATGCGGTAGCTTTCATCGATGGGTGCGCCAAAAACACCGGCAGGGGGAACCAAAACAAGTAAAACAAAACAAAATACCAAATAAGAGAACCGATTGACCATTTGCATGCTCCTTAAATAATACGCATCGCGCTTCAATTACCCCGCCGTCAATTCAGACAGGACTTTTTCAGCGGCCTGCCGCTCTGAAAAATCCTTTTGCAAAACCGCCTTTTCAAGCATTTCCCGAGCCTCATCCAGACGGTTGACCTTCATCAGGGCGAGCCCCAGATGGTAGTTGATAACCGCCGAATCCGGGGCCCGCGCCGCAGCTTTTTCCAATTCGGCAATGGCGAGCTGTGTCTCGCCGCGCTGATAGTGAACCCAGCCCAAGGTGTCGATGACGTCGGCTCTTGCGGGCTGCAGCTTGACAGCCTTCAACGCCAATGCGCGGGCCCGGTCCAGGTCCTCTTTTTGACTGCCCTCCCCGGCCAGCAGGTAGGCCAGGTTGTTGGCCGCCGGCCAAAGGTCGGGCAAGGCATCCAGAGCCTTTTCGTAAATGCCGATGGCTTTTTGCACCTGCCCCCCGTTTTGGTAAAGATAGCCAAGGGTAATGTAGGCCGCCGCATTTGCGGGATTCTTGTCGAGCACCACAGTCAGACTCTTGACCGCTTCATTCTCTTTTCCCTGGGCCAGATAGACCCGCGCCAGATTGCTGTGCGGCGTCTGCCACTCCGGATTGATGGCAATGGCCTTTTGAAAGGCTTGCCGGGCCTCTTCAAATTGCTTTTGGGTCAAACGGATCTCTCCGAGCAGGTTATGCGCCAGAACATCCTGCCCATCCGCCTCAAGGCGTGCTTTGACCAGATCGATGGCTTTGGCGGACTCGCCTGCAGTCAGGTAGCTTTTCACCAGTTGCGTGACCACCGCAGCGGCCTGGGGAATGGCACGGTATCCCTTTTCCAGGATTTGGACGGCTGCCGCCGGCTCCTTGTGCGCCCTGCGGATGGCGGCCAGCTTGAGATAGCCGGCCGGCACCCGGGGCTGCTGCGCGACCATCTGTTCATAAATGGCGATTGCTTCTCCGGCTTTTTGGCGGGCGAACAGAAAATCCGCCAGATCTGCCTGGGCTCTGACGTCGCCGGCATGTTCCCTGACGATCCTGCGCAGCTCCTGCTCAGCCGCCTCATAATCTTTATCCGCAACATGGATACGCGCCAGTGCTTTGCGCAGCTCCCGGGCCTGTGGATTGGCCGACAGGCCGTTGGCCAGGGCGCCCATGGCCAGTTGCTTCTGATTGTTCAGCAGATGGGCCTGGGCCAGGTGCAAATGGCCGCTGACGGCATCCGGTTTTTCAGACACCACCGTGCGAAAGGCGGATACCGCGTTGATGGCGTCTTTTTGCAACAGATAGATCTGCCCGGCCCTGAACTGGGCGTCCACATTTTTGCCGCTGACGGCTATAACTTCATCCACATAGGTTTTGGCCTTGTCGGTCTCGCCTTTGTTCAAATGGAGCCGTGCCAGTTGGTTCTTGACCTTCAAAAGATCCGGGTCGCCATTGTCCCTGGTCAGAGCCAGGGCTTCGTTCAAGGAAGCAATGGCCTTGTCGTGCTCCCGCATGGCGATATGCAGACTGCTGAGAGCCAGGCGCAATTTGATATTGCCGGGCGCATTCTCGATGCCGCCGCTCACCACCGCCAGGGCTTTGTCATATTGGCGCAACCGGGCGTAAAAGTCCGCGGCCAATATGCGAACCGAAATCGGATCGTCATCCGCGGCGATCATGTCATCGAACAGGGACCGGACATCCTCTTTGCGATCCATCTGCCAGTAGAGCGAAGCCAGCTTTAATTTGTGTGCTTTGTTTTCCGGTTCGATACGGATAGACGCCTGCACAAGCACAACGGCTTCATCAAACAATTTGTCTTTTTCCAGGGAGGCCGCCAACATGACGCGCAAACGGCTGTTGCCGGGGTTGGCCGCAATGCCCTTTCTCAAGCTTTGCCGGCCGGCGGCCTCATCACCGCCGTTGATCTGAATGGCGGCCAGCATCAGGTAGACCTGGGGGTCGCTCAAGCCCTCGCCAAGCAGCTTTTGCAATTGCTCCCGGGCCGCTGCCGGCTTCTTTTCCGCCATGAGCACGCCGGCCGCCAGCAACCGCCCCTGCAGGTGCCCCGGCGCCCTGTCCAGCACATGGGACACCCTCTCGCGCGCTTTATCCGGCTGCCCGGCCATCAACAATATCCGCCCGAGCTGGACCTGGCCATCCAGAAGATCCGCATCCAGGGCAACAGCTTTGCTGAAAAGCGCAAACGCCTGTTGAATATTCTTTTCGTCCAACGCCACCTTGCCCAACATATAATAAGCCCGGGCATATTGGGGATCGATCTGAATGGCGTTTTTCAAAGCCAGCCTGGATCGGGCATAATCTTTGTGCTCATAGAACGCCTTTCCTTTTTCATAAAAGGAGAGCTTCTTTTTCTCCGGCGATGAACAACCGATGGCCATGAGCAGTGCCAACGCCACGGCAACCGTCAGCCTTGCCGATATGCTTTTCATACCTATAACCTCCGCCACAAATGGTAAGCTTT
>JBFFHG010000390.1:0-4605 GCA_041557055.1 Desulfosarcinaceae bacterium | reverse complement strand
GGCCTGGATGGAGACATCCAGGGCGGAGACCGCCTCGTCGGCAACAATCACCTTGGGCGTGGTGGCAAGCGCCCTGGCAATGGCGATACGCTGACGCTGCCCCCCGGAAAACTCATGGGGGTAATGACCGGCATGGCCTGCGGGAATACCCACCCGTTCCAGGAGTTGGGCCACCCGTTTTTCACGGGTTTGTTTGTCTCCGATCCCATGGATCAGCATGGGTTCGGCAATGGAATCGCCAATGGTCCGCCTGGGGTTAAGCGAAGCAAACGGATCCTGAAAGACGAACTGGATATCCTGGCGCAGGGCCTGCATTTGCGAATCCGGCAGGGTCGTGACGTTTTTGCCCCGGAACAGTACCTCTCCGGCGGCCGGAACAAGGTTGAGGACGGCATACCCGGCGGTCGACTTGCCGCAACCCGATTCACCCACGAGCCCCAAGGTCTCGCCCGGGAAAAGCTTTAAACTGATATCCGCCACAGCATGGACCAGATGGGTGGTCCTGCCCAGCAAGTTTTTTTTAGAAACAAAACGGGTTGTCAGGTGATTGATCTCCAGCACAGGCGCCGCCGTATAGTCCGCTGTGTCGATCTCTTTTTCTTCCGGTGGTTTTTCTCCCTGCGCCCGGTTCAGTTCCTTTTCCATTTCGAGGATGGGCAGCGTCGCAGGGTTTTTTCGTCCGGCCATGCTGCCCAGGACGGGAATCGCTTTGAGCAACGCCCGTGTATAGGCATGGCCGGGGCTTGAGAAAATGGAAAAAACATCATTTTCTTCCACCACCCGCCCCTTGTACATGACAACCACCCGGTCGGCCAGTTCGGCCACAACCCCCATGTCGTGGGTGATGAAGACCACGGCCATGTGAAATTCTTTCTGAATCGACCGGATCAGGGCCAGAATCTGGGCCTGGATGGTCACGTCCAGGGCGGTTGTGGGTTCGTCCGCAACCAAAAGCTGGGGATTGCAGGCCAGGGCCATGGCCGTCATCACCCGCTGGCGCATGCCCCCGGACATTTGGTGGGGATACTCTTTAAACCGCCGTCCGGCATCGGGAATTCTGACAACTTCCAAAAGATCGACGGCTTTTTGACCGGCCTGATGCCTGGGGATATTCCGGTGGGTGAGCAACGCTTCGGTGAGCTGGTTGCCGATGGTAAACAAAGGGTTGAGAGAGGTCATGGGCTCCTGGAAAATCATGGACATGTCAAAGCCTCTGATTTTCCGGGCCTCGGCATTTGAGAGGGTCGTAATGTCCCGCACGGTTCCATCCCGTCCCCGCAACAGGATCCGCCCCGAATCGGTACGCGCCTTGCCGAGCAGATGCATGACCCGGCGCATGGTCACCGTCTTGCCGGAGCCCGATTCCCCCACAATGGCAAGGGTCTCGCCCTTGCTCACGGAAAAGGAGACATCGTGCAGTACTCTGGTAAACCCGTGATAAGCGGGAAAGCTCAACGAAAGATTCTCAACGCCAAGAATCTTGTCCTTTGGCATGGACAGCGGCGTATCCATGGAATTATTCAAAATACCCTTTTTTTTCAATGGTCCTGTTTCTCATCATGACCCGGCCCCTTGCCACCACGTCGCGAATCTCCAGCGTATGGGCATCCAGCACCAGGATATCGGCATGGGCGCCGGCGGCGATCTCCCCTTTGCGGCCGGTCAGGCCGTAGACCCGGGCCGGGGTGGTGGTCAGCGGACGAAGGGCCTTGTCCAATCCCATGGCCTTGTCCCTGACCAGCCGCTTCAGCTCAAGCAGGAGGGACTCCGGCGTGCCGATGCCCATGCCCAGAACCCGGCTGCGGTCTTTATTCCATTTGGGTACGGACCCGCCTGCATCGGAACTGAAACAGACCTGGTCAAACAAATGGTTCTCATCCGCCAAACAGGCAAAATCAGCAGCCGACAGGCGCTGGTCCTCTTCTCCGGGCGCCCGGACCACGCAGGTGGCATCGATCATGGCTCCCAGCCCGGCCAGTTCCAGGGCCTGGTCGCCGGTCTTGGCTTTTTTCCGGTTGATATGGGTGGGCAGAAACATATCGGCACGGATGGCGTGCTGTTTTACGACCTGGAAGATGAGATCCAGTCCATCCGGATTCACTCCCGTGTGCACGGTGATGATCCCGGGTTTGTCGGCTATCAGAGCCGCCACCCGCACATCGCGGGCCAGAACGGCCAGGTCCTTTGCATCAATATGGGGTCCCCGCTGGTCGGCCAGAGCCAGCTTGACCCCGATAACCGGGCCCATATAGACAATATCCCTGGACACACTGCCGCAAATCGTCGGAGAGGGCAGCCAATAGGAACCGGTCAGCATGAACGCGGTCATGCCTTCGGCATTGAACGCCAGGGTCTTGGCATACAGGCTCTCCACGGAGCGGGTCAGCGAATCCGTGCCCAGAAGCCCCACGGCCGTGGTGACACCATTGGCAATGTTCGTGGAAAGCTGCATCTCAGGCGTCCGGGTATGGAAACCGCCTTCGCCCCCGCCTCCGGTAAAATGCTGGTGGCCGTCGATAAATCCGGGCACCACAACCATGCCGGCGGCATCGATGATCCGCACCGCGCCCGGCAGCCTTTTAGGATCGATTTTCTTTTCAATGGCCAGAACTTTGCCGCCGCCCACGAGGAGATCACATTTGCCAAGGGCGTCCGGCCCGAACACGTCTCCGTTTTTTATGACGATCATCAAGGTGCGGTCTCCTTATCGAACCAGCCGTCGGCATTCACCAACTGGGTAGACTGAATCCGACTATTGGACCATAAAACACCCTGTGTCAACTTTTAAATGGTTTTATATGTTTTTTTGTGTTCTTTTATGTTCAGGTCGTGGCTGTTGCGGCTTCATTTTTCAAAAAATTCTCTTCACCCGTGCCCATCCGGAAATAGGCAAATTTGGTCGAAATCAAGGCCTGCGAAAAATTTAACCGCAGGCATATGGTTGATATTCCGAGGATAAAATTTTTCGCGCAACACGGATATCGGGCAAAGTGGCCATTTATGGATGGGCGCTAACCCGGCGCCTGAGCACACGCCCCCAACGCTCAACCGATACCATCTCTTCCGATAGTGTGAGCCGGCCGTTGACCCAGACGCGTTGAATCCCCTCCGGATTCAAATTCGGCGCTTGGTATGTACCCAAATCGGTAATGGTTGACGGATCGAAAAGGACAATATCGGCGTCATATCCTGGTTGCAAAAGCCCTTTTCGGACCAGTCCAAAGGTTTCGGCAGGCAGGCCGGACATCTTCCGGACCGCCTGTTCCATCGTCAGATGCCGCTTCTCTCGGACATAGCGCCCCAAAACCCGGGGAAAAGCGCCGGTGAAACGGGGATGAAACATATCCGAACCAAAACCGGGAAGTCCATCCGTCGCCACCATTGCAAAGGGGGCTTTCAGAATCCTGACGACATCCGCCTCCTGCATCATGAACTCAACAATGACGGCATCCGTTTTTTCTTCCACAAGCAAGTCAAAAAAAACGTCGTAAGGATCCCGCCCCTCTTCTTTGGCGATGGCTGCAAGCGAGCGACCGCAATACCCAGGGTTGCGAGGTGCCTTGACCAGGACCATCCCTTCGAACGTATCGATGCTGATCAAGTTTTCCCAATCGCCGCTTGTATCGTTTTCAATGATCCGTCGCACTTGCGAACGGACTGTTTCACGTTTCAGTTTTTCAGCAAAAGCCTCCGGACCTTCCGCTTGCAGGCCGGGGGGCAATGCCGATTCTAACGAAGTGCTGCCGGCTGTGTATGGATAGACATCGCAGGTTACCCGCATCCCTTTGTCCCTGGCTTTTTGGAGGTGTATCAAGGTCTCTCGGCTCCGTCCCCAATTCTTTGGCCCCATGACTTTGTGGTGCGAAATGTGAACCGGCAACCGGGCTTGCCTTCCGATCTCCAGTGCTTCATCGATTGCATCCATAACTTGGTCAGCTTCGCTTCGCAGATGGGTAGCGTAAAGTCCCCCGTAACCTGCTGTCAATCGGGCCAGACCGATCAACTCATCGGTATTGGCGAATGTACCGGGCACATAAACCAGACCGCTCGACAAGCCAAAAGCGCCCGCCCGCATCGCTTCTTCAAGAAGACAGCCCATCCGGCGCCGCTCCTCAGAACCGGCTGGCCGCTGCTCTATTCCCATGGCTGCCATGCGAAGGGTGCCATGACCGGCCAATGCAACCACATTGACGGCGGGCCGAACCTGATCCAAAAGGTCCAGGTAGTCAGCAAATCCCAACCCTTGATCTATTTTTACCGGAAAATGGCCGGCGCCGATAACCGCCAACGAGGCCATGACCTGATCACGGGTCTGCGGCAAAATCGGCGCCGCGGAAAGGCCGCAGTTGCCGATGACAACCGTTGTGATTCCCTGCCTGATTTTGGCTGAACCATCGGGCTCAGCCAAAAGATAAATGTCGTCATGACTGTGGCTGTCGATAAATCCGGGTGCGGCCGTCAAACCATCGGCATCTATAACCCGCCCGGCATGCTTTACCGGCAGGCCGGTTGCCACAGCGGAAATAACGCCGTTGGCGATTCCGATATCGCCGATGTATGATTGACGACCGCTGCCATCCACCACAAGGGCTTGCCGAATCAATG
>JBFFHG010000389.1:0-4618 GCA_041557055.1 Desulfosarcinaceae bacterium | reverse complement strand
CATTTCAGCGGGGTAACCGGTGAGTCGGCTGACAACCGCCAGCAGATTTTCCCGGATGTCGCTTTGCTCCGGGGCATCTGCGCAACGCTGTGCGGGTTGAGCAGGCGATGGGGCTTGGGCCTGATGTTGATGGATTTCAGGCGGTATGGCAAGCTTTTGGGGATCTGTTGGCATCTCCGGCGGTTGGATTCTGGCAACCGGGGCTGCCGGCTGCAAGGCGGGTCCCCCCAATGCCGAAGCCGCCAGTTGCTGGGTGCTTTGAATCATTATCTGCAGCGTTCGGCTGGCTTCGGCCTGGGTCTCCAGAAATTTTTGATGCGCCTGGGTGGTTTGAGCCTGAAGCGCCTGCAACGATGATAACCCTTGCTGGACCGCCGTTAATGCGTTTTGCAACGATGTCTTGGTGTTGTCATCCATTTTCTGAGTTGTGCCTGCATTAGCTGATTTTTGGGAATGAACCCCCTTAGGGACAAGTGGCGCCGGCACTTTTGCCTCAGGTCGGGGCGGCGCCGGCGCGATCGGTGTTACCTGGGCTTCAGGCCCGGTTGGGATTCGGGCCTGTGTCTTTGCGTGCTGCGGGGGTCGGTAATTGGCGCCCGACAAAGCGATGGTCATGCGGGGCTTTCGGCCCTCAATTGGCGGTTTTTCCCAGCGGTCCAGGCGAACGGCGTGTCCCAGGGCCGCCAGTCTGGCCAACGTACAGGCCAAATCCGCAATACCACCGCTCCGGCCAGTGGATTGGTCCAGTGAAAATGCGGCGACCCCTTTGTCCCCCAGTGTTGAATGGACCAGTTGGGTTAAAACGGCCTTGGGGCCGATCTCCACGAATGTTCGAATTCCGAATTGATCAAGGCTCTGGATATTGGAAACAAAGTCAACAGGATAGGCCAGTTGACGACTCAATAACGCTTGAATGGCATCCGGTTGGGTCGGATACGCCCCCCCCTTGGTGTTGCTCATGACGGCAATGGCGGTGGGTGAAAACGGCACGGAGCGCACCTGCTCTGCAAAAGGCTTCTGGGCTTGAGCCACCAGATGGCTGTGAAAAGCGGCCGCTACCGGCAATCGCACGGTGCGCCATCCATTGGTTCGGCAAATCCGCTCCGCTTCATCAATGGCATCCATGGCGCCGGAAAGAACCCCTTGTTCCAGACTGTTTCGATTGGCCAGCACAATCCGACCGTCAAAGGTCTGAACCAACCTCTGAATCTCATCAAGGGGCGCTTTGACGGCGAGCATGGTTCCGCTTTCGCCCGCCGCCCGGCCGGCTTCGGCCATCAAACGGCCGCGGTTGACGGCGAGCCGCCACAAATCGTTTTGTTTGATCCATCCGGCAGCATACAGGGCCACCAGTTCCCCAAAGCTGTGTCCGCAGGTGGCATCCGGCACAACACCGAAATATTCAAGGGCCTTTAACATGGCCACACTGACCGCACCTATGGCCGGTTGAGCGATCTCGGTTTGGCGAAGCTGATTTTCAAGGGAATTTGAATCAAAAAGCATACGGGGGTAGACATAATCATCAAGGGATCTTTCCGCTTTCAGATGGGCGGCGGCATTTGTAAACGCTTCAAGGCTTCCCGGAAAGCAACAAACCAAATCCCGGCCCATGCCCACATACTGGCTTCCCTGGCCTGGAAACAAAAAAGCCAATTTGCCGTTGCCGGCGCCGCTTCCAAAATATACAGAGGCGCTTTGGCGATCACTATTTTGATCTATACAATTCAGGGCTTCTTTACAGGTTCGGGCAATACTGTCAGGATCACCATCCAGATTCAGGACCATCACCAGACGTTGGTGGTCCGAGGGTTTGAAATCCTGACGGCTCTGCTTGGCCAGTTTGGCGATGGTGTGCCGCTTCGGGCTTTTGGCCGCCTGTGAGGACCATTGCCCGATTTGCCTGGCCAAATCGGCTTTATCGCGCCCGGAAAAGGCCGCAATTTCAATGGCGCCGTCCCAGGAGGGCTCACCCTTTGTTTGGGTGTGTTCTTCCAATACGGCATGAAAATTACTGCCTCCGAATCCAAAAGCGCTGACCCCGGCCTTGCGTTTTTCATTGTCGGGGCAGACCCAGGGGCGCAATCGGGTATTGATGTAAAACGGGCTGGTTTCAACGTCCAATTTGGGATCGGGGGATTCGGCCTTGAGGGTCGGGGGTAAAACTTTATGGTAGACGGCAAGGGCGGCCTTGATCAATCCGGCTGTGCCCGCGGCAGCTTTGGTGTGGCCGATATTGGATTTGACCGAACCCAGGGCGCATCGGTTCCCATTGGCCGAAATCTCGCCAAAAACATTGCACAGCGCTTGAAATTCCACCTGATCGCCCACACGGGTACCCGTGCCATGGGCTTCCACCAGCGAAACAGTGACCGGATCAACCTCCGATTCATGGTAGGCCCGGCGCAGGGCTCTGGCCTGACCGTCGGGTTTGGGGGCGTAAATGCTCTGGGACTTGCCGTCACTGGCCGATCCCAATCCTTTGATGACGGCATATATCCGATCGCCGTCCCTTTTTGCGTCGGAGAGCCTTTTAAGGACCATCAGGCCCACGCCTTCGCCCAGCACCGTCCCGTCCGCATCTTTGGAAAAGGGGCGAATATCGCCGCTGGTCGAGAGTATCTGGGTTTTGGAAAAACACATATGCATAAAGGCATCACTGATGGTATCGACGCCCCCGGTAATCGCCATATCGCTGCGTCCCGATCTGAGCTCCATCAAGGCCAGGTGGATGGCGCCCATGGAGCTTGCGCAGGCCGCATCCACCACGCAATTGGTTCCCCCCAGATCAAGACGGTTGGCGATCCGGCCTGCCACCACATTGCCCAGCAGACCCGGAAAAGAGTTTTCCTGCCAGCCCACATAGCCGTCGGCGATATGCCGCATCACGTTGTCCGCTTGATCCTGGGGCACGCCGCATTCGGCCAGGGCTCTTTTCCAGATGGGATGCCCGAGCCGGGCGCCCAATGGAATAGCCAGTTCCTGGGTTCCGGTGACCCCTAAAATGACGCTGGCTTTACTGCGATCAAACGGTTTGCCGCCTTCGCCGTAGCCGGCGTCCGCCAGAGCCTTTTTTGCAGTGATCAAACCCAGCAATTGGGAGGTGTCCGTAGCTTCGATCACGTTGGGGGGAATCTTGAACTCGGTCGGGTCAAAATCCACCTCAGGAAGAAAACCGCCCCGGTTGCAATATATGTGGTCGGGTTTTTTAGGATCCGGGTCCAAATAGTCAAACAGTTGCTGATGGGTGCGGGGGGGATCTGAAATACCGTTTACGCCCCGGATCAGCAAGTGCAGAAAAGATTTTAAATCAGGAGATTTGGCGAAAATACAGCCAATTCCAATGATGGCCACCGGCGATTGAAGGATTTGATTTTGCTGTTTTTCCATGTGCCTTCGTGATTTTGGTTGGATCTAATGTCTATCGGGGCGGCATACGCCGTTAAAACCCCTTGTATCAAATGCCATACATAAACCATCAGGTGTCAATTTGCAATACTTGACCAATTTAAGTTAAGTTGTTATATTGATATACTAACTTAATAAGTAATTCGAAAATGATTTATTTTAATAGCAGGTATTTATCAGATAGGCTCGAGATTAACGCCGCGAGGTGGAAACGTTGGTCCAGAGAGTTCCTTCAACCTGACCCGTTGGGTGGCTATCAATCGGGATATGCTCGTCAATTCAGTTACAAAGATGCTTTTCGGGTCTTTTTCGGAGGCCACCTGGTGGGTGAACGCAAATACAGCATCCCTGAAGCGCGCCAAATTCTATCCGATTTGGACCCCTGGTTGAAAAAGCGGGGATTTTATGAACTGCCGGGCCCAAAGAGACAAAACAACAAAAAGAACAATCACATCTTTATCGCCAAACTGCCCACGGGGAAGTTTACGTACAGCGTTCGAACCATCGTGGGCAGGCAATTTGACGGTAACCGCAAGATCCATCAGGAACATTATGAATTGGACCCCATGGGCGCCCGATCCGATTGCCTGGCAGAGGCAAACGTCATGCATGCCGACGTTATTCTGATCAACGCCCTGCATCAACACTTTATGGAAAAAATCAAATAGCCTCAGGCATCTGTCCGGCTTTGAATCTCCTCCATGGTTATGGGTCGGAAGTCAATCACGCCGGCAGGCAGGGCAACCCCCTGGCAACCAAGCCATTGACAGCGCATCAACCTTGCGGCGCCGTACATCAAGTTCATCGCCATGACCTGGGTGTGGCGTTGATCCACTCTTTCCAAAAATGACCCCTTGACCCAGGCATTGAAGGCCCCCATGGCCGGACCGCACCAGATCTGATAGTCAATTTTCCGATCTTCCAAACCGGTTTTGGCCCAAAGTGACGCCTGGCCCAAATAGGAACGAAAAACCAGGGCCATTTTATGCTTTGGATTTTTTTCCGCGCGCTCAATCTGGACCGGATCCCTGGTTTCAAAATATCCACGGGTATGCTCCCACGCGGTTTCAAAGGTACTGCGCAGCATGTCACGCTCGATGGTGGTGCGCACGGTTTCAGGGATCTGTTCAAACCGTTCATACGTGCGGTAGAGTTCATATAGTTTGGCCCCGCGCATGGCAAACATGGTCCCGCGCTTGAGCACTTGAACCCT
>JBFFHG010000388.1:0-4627 GCA_041557055.1 Desulfosarcinaceae bacterium | reverse complement strand
TGTTTTAAAAGGGCCAGAACTGCCGGTCGTTCCAGACGGTCTCTTTGATTTCGCGGTCAAGCCGGGCCAGGTAGGAGAGATGGCCCCGCTCCCAGTCGGCAAGCCAGAGGTAAAGGGTCTCTTCGGCCGGGTCCTGGGTGGCCTTGGCCCGTTCGCTGTAAAGCGCTATGGCCCGTTCCTCCATGAGCATGGCGGCCGAGATGGCCGCTGCTTCAAAATCCGCCGCTGCAATCTGTTGTTTGAGCGCATCGCTCAGAACCACTTGGTCGGTCGGCCGGCTCTCCTGGTCCTGGTTGTCGAGGGGTAAAAATTGCTGGTTCCGGACATAGGCGGCAAACTGGTTTTCCAGGATTTCGATATGGTGCGCCTCTTCGCCGGCCATGGTTTCAAAGAACGTTTTGACCTCGGAGTTGCCGCTTTGTTCGGCGACTTTGCTGTAAAAGGCCTGGCCTCGTTTTTCGAGCAAAATGGCTTCTTTCAATATCTCGATGCTTTTGTGTGCGGGCATGGTCGCCTCCTGATGGAATTAAAGGTTACAGGATCAATCGTACGCTTTGTTTTCGATCCCGATAAAGGGGTTCTGTCTGGTGTACCCGGGCAATGAATTGTGCCACTTTTTTTAGATCTTTCACCCCGGGGCCGGCTTCAAGGGCCGAACTGGCGTCCACTGCGTCGGGCATACAGGCGGAGATCGCCGTGGGCACATTGCCGGGGGTCAGGCCGCCGGCCAGCACCAGGGGATAGCGCCGGCCAAAGCCTTTGGCAACGGCCCAATCCCAGGCCATGGCGTTGCCGCCGGGCAATCGCCCCTTGCCGCACTCCACCAGGTAGCCGGCCGCATCGTAGTTGCCGGCGTCGGCCAGCACCGGCGGTCTGGCTGTAAAGAGCGCCTTAATGATTTTGGTGTCCAGGTTTTTACAGAGTCCGGCGATGAAACCGGGCGATTCCGATCCGTGGAGCTGGACAATATCCAGGCGGCATTGATCGACCGTACGGATCAGGGCTTCTTGGTCAGGATCGACAAACACCCCCACGGCCGCAACATGGGGCGGCAAGACGGCTGTTATGGCCGCAGCCTGTTCAAGGGTCACGTTGCGGGGGCTTTTCTCATAAAAGACCAGGCCGATGGCGTCCGCCCCCAATTGCGCACAGGCGATAGCCTGGTCCGGCCGGGTGATGCCGCAGATTTTAATTTGGGGGTAATATCGATCCGCCATTGATGCCTCTTTGAACCTTGGACTTTCTTTATCCATATATCAGTTTTTTTACCATTGCCGCGCGGTCCGGGGCCCTTACCAGGGCTTCGCCGATAAGGAAGTTGAAAATGCCGCCCCGGAGATTGTTTTCAATATCCTCCCGGCGGCTGATGCCGCTGGCGGCCACCGGCACTTCATCGGACCGAAGCAGGCCGGTCAGATTCATGGCGGTCCGGATGTCGGTGTCAAAGGTGGCCAGGTTGCGGTTGTTGATTCCGATGAGTTTGGCGCCGGCGTTATGGGCGGCTTCATAATCTTCCTCATTATGAATTTCCACCAGGGCGTCCATGCCCAGGTCATGGGTCAGTGCGAGCAGTGAGGCCAGGTGGACCGGTTCCAGAATGCGGGCGATCAGCAGGATGGCATCCGCTCCGGCCGCCCTGGACTCAAAGACCTGGTAAGCGGAGATGATGAATTCTTTGCGCAGCACCGGCAGGCTCACCGCGGCCCGCACCTGGCGCAGGTCGGCCAGGCTGCCTTTGAAATAGGGGCTGTCGGTGAGCACTGAAACGGCGGCGGCGCCGCCCCTTTCATATTCCCGGGCGCAATCGCCGGACTTCAGGCCGGTGCAGATCGTGCCTTTGGAGGGGGATGCCCGTTTAATTTCGGCAATCACGTTCGCGCCTCCCGGACCGGGGGTGATCAGGCGGCGGTAAAATCCGCGTGCTGTCCAGGGGGTTGTGGCGATATGGGCCTGCAGGCGTTCGATGGGCAGCCGTTCACGGGCGAGGGCGATCTCCTCTTGTTTATCCTTGACGATTTTTTTCAGAATTGTCATCTCCACTCATCTCTTTCGTGCTTCAGTCGCAGCGTGTCGTCCAAAGGCTAACCGTTTTCCCGGGTATAGGCGATCAAGGCATCCAGTTTTTGCCCTGCCCTGCCCTGATCAATGGCGTCGGCCGCCGTGGTGATGCCGGCCTTGAGATTGTCGGCTTTGCCGGCCGTCATCAGGGCGGCCCCGGCATTGATCAGCACCACATCCCGTTTGGCGCCCGGCTTGCCGGAGAGAATTTCCCGGGTAATTGCGGCGTTCATCTGGGGATCGCCCCCGGCCATCTCATCCGGATCGGCCAGCCGGCCGAAGTACTGTTCAGGATCAATATCATAGGTGCGAATCAGGCCCTCTTTCAATTCGCTTACCCTTGTGGGGGCGCATACACTGATCTCATCCAGCCCGTCATGGCCGTGCACCACCATGGCCGAATGCCCGCCGAGCAGCTTCAGGGCCTGGGCAAACATCTCCGTCAACTGGGGGGCGAAGACGCCCAGCAGTTGGCAGCCGGCCGAAGCCGGATTGGTCAGCGGCCCCAGCATGTTGAAAATGGAGCGCACCCCCAGTTCCCGGCGCGGTTTGACGGCATATTTCATGGCGCTGTGATACAGGGGGGCAAACATAAAACCGATGCCGACTTCCTGAACGGCTTCCTCCACGATTTCGGGCGGGGTCGATAATTTGATGCCCAGGGCCTCCAATACATCGGCGCTGCCGCATTTGCTGGATACGCTGCGATTGCCGTGTTTGGCCACCGTCACGCCGCAACCGGCCACCACAAAGGCCGTGGTTGTGGAGATGTTGAAGGTCTGCGCCCCGTCGCCGCCCGTACCGCAGGTGTCCACCACCGGTGAACCCACCGCCTGAATGCGGCGGGCATTCTGGCGCATGGCCTTGGCCGCGCCGGCCAGCTCTTCAAAGGTTTCGCCCTTGGTGGCCAGGGCTGCCATCATGGCGCCGATTTGAGCCTCGGTGGCCTTGCCGGTGAGCACAAGGTTCATCATGTCGGCCATCTGGGATTCGGAGAGATCTTTGCGTTGAATAATCAGATTAAGATAGTCCCGGAACGTCATTATCTCCTCCCTCGTAAAGGTTGATGCCAGAGACTTTTTTGCACTTTATACTATCCTTTCACCAGATTCACGAAATTGCGCAGCAGGCGTTTTCCGATGGTGGTCATGATGGACTCGGGATGGAACTGGATTCCCTCGGTGGCATGGGTTTTGTGACGAATGCCCATGATTTCGCCATCTTCGGACTCGGCTGTGACATACAGACAATCCGGCAGACTCTGGCGCGCCACGGCCAGGGAGTGATAGCGCATGGCCTGAAAGGGCTTGGCGACCCCCTTGAATATTCCTTGGCCGTCGGCGGTGACCGTTGACGTTTTGCCGTGCATCAGGCGACGGGAGCCGACAATGGTACCGCCAAAGGCCTGGGCGATGGACTGGTGGCCCAGGCAGACCCCCAGCACCGGCAGCCGGCCCGAAAAACGGGTGATGGCTTCCAAAGAGACCCCCGCATCCGCGGGACCGCCCGGTCCCGGCGATATTACAAGGCCGTCGGGTTTCAATGCCTCCAGCTCGGCTACTGTCATCACGTCGTTGCGCACCACTTTGACCGGCGTGCCGATCTCTTCCAGATATTGAACCAGGTTATAGGTAAACGAGTCGTAATTGTCGATCATCAGGATCATGCCGCGCCCTCCTTGTCAAGTATGATCTGGGTCAGTTGCAGGGCTTTTTGAACCGACTCGGCTTTGTTGACCGTCTCCATCCGCTCGCGTTCGGGGTCTGAATCGGCCACGATGCCGGCCCCGGCCCGCACGGTCAGCCGGCCCTCTTCAACAATGGCGGTGCGGATGGTGATGGCCAGGTCCATATTGCCGGTAAAAGAGATATAGCCCACAGCGCCGCCGTAAGGACCGCGGGGGCCCTGCTCCATTTCGGCGATAATCTCCATGGCCCGCACCTTGGGGGCGCCTGAAAGGGTGCCGGCCGGAAAGGTGGCCCGCAGCAGGTCCCAGGCATCGTGCCCGGGCTTGAGGTCGCAGATAATGTTGGAGACCAGATGCATCACATGGGAGTAACGCTCCACCACCATCAGGTCGGTCACCTGGACGGTGCCCGTGCGGGCCACGCGCCCCAGGTCGTTGCGTCCCAGGTCCACCAACATCAAATGTTCGGCGCGCTCCTTTTCATCGCTCAACATCTCGTCGGCCAGCCGGCGGTCCTCCTGTTCGGTGGCCCCTCTTGGCCGGGTGCCGGCGATGGGGCGCAAGGTGGCCGTTCTGTTTTCCAGACGAACCATGGTTTCCGGAGAAGAGCCGGCCAGGGCTGTCTGGCCCAGATGCATGAAAAACAGATAGGGGGATGGATTGATATAGCGTTGGGCCCGGTAGAGGGCCAGGTTGTCTTGGGGCGCCGGGCAGGTGAAGGGCTGGGAAATCACGGACTGAATGATGTCCCCGTTGCGGATGTACGTTTTGACCCGGGACACCTGCTCCCGGTAGGCCTCTTGGGGTAAAGGCGATTGAACCTCATAACCGCTGGTGGCCAGGGCGCTCTGACCCTCGACCAGGGGGGTGTTGATCACCTTC
>JBFFHG010000387.1:0-4641 GCA_041557055.1 Desulfosarcinaceae bacterium | reverse complement strand
TGATTTACCATGAACCGGGGGCGCCTCGCATGGTGTGGCTCCATATTCTGGCTGTTCTGGCCCTGATGCCCCTGCTTGCCGAAGGATGGATCAAGCGCCTGGTATCCCTATGGGGCGTGGGTGCGGTGATTGCGCTGCTTTTGATCTCTGTGCCGTTTGCAGTGCATCAGGTGCGTTGGGGGCTCTATCCCCAACTGGCCCCTCACAACGATTATGGATATTCATATGGCAGCGGTCTTCAGAACCGTGACGCGCCCATGGAGACAATGGTGCCGGAGGCCGCTTCCCGGCCTGCGGCCAGAGCGCCGGCAAGTCGCATGAAAAAGGCCCTTTCAGAGCCTGAATCCAGCGTTGCCGCCATGGTGGAACGGCCTGAAAAAGCGGTTTGGCATCAGGACCCCGATGCCCTCATTCCCACCGGCCCCGGGCTTCCCGAGTGGCGTTGGAACACCATCGGATTGAGTTGGAACGGGCCGGTGGCCAAAGATCAGACCTTGCGCCTTTTTCTGCTTTCGCCGCGGGTCAACCTGTTCCTGGCGCTGGTGCGGGTGGTGCTGTTGGGATTGCTGATTTGGGGGGTGGTGGATTGGAAGCCGTGGTGGGGGAAGATCCAGCGCCACCTGAAAGCCGCCGGGGCGCCGGTCCTGGCTTTAATGGTCATATTTCTCGTTTGCCATGGGCCTGAGGCCGTTGCCGCCGACAATGCCTTTCCGCCATCCGAACTGCTGGAGGCGTTGCGCCAGCGGTTGCTGGAACCGTCCGAGTGCCTGCCCTATTGCGCGGATATTTCCCGCATGGAGGTTGCCGTTTCCGGAGATGAACTGCAACTGATGCTCAAGGTGAATGTTGCCGGACAGAGCGCCATCCCCCTGCCGGTCAATCGCAAGTCGTGGGTGCCTGAACAGATCTTGCTGGATAACGCCCCCATTGGCGGTATGGCCCGGGACGACGGCGGTACCCTTTGGGCCGTGGTCCCCGGCGGTGTGCACACCATTGTCATGTTGGGCAGTGTGGCCCAGGAGACCATGGTACAGGTTCCCCTGCCTCTCAAACCCCACATCGCCACTTATGAGGCCAGTGGATGGGAGGTTAAAGGGATTCTGCCGGACGGGACTGTGGGGTCGAGTCTGCAGCTCACCCGGCTGGAGGTCCGGGGCTCAGACAGCCGGGCAGCGCGGGACAATGGGGCTATGCCGGTATTTCTGCAGGTTCGGCGGGTTCTTCATCTGGGCCTCACCTGGCAGGTGGATACTCTTATCGAGCGGGTGACCCCCATCGGCTCACCCGTGGTGGCCGGTATTCCCCTTCTGGCCGGAGAGGCGGTGACAACCGCAGGATTGCAGGTGGATGAGGGGCATGTGCTGATCAATATGCCGGCTGATCAGCGGCGCATCTCCTACACATCGACCCTTAAAACAGCGCCCCGGATCGAGCTGACGGCCCCCCGGGCGGTGCCATGGACCGAGACCTGGGTTCTGGATGCCAGCCCCATCTGGCACTGCGACCTGGAGGGGATTGCCGTGATTCACCACCAGGACGGCGGCGGCCGCTGGCAGCCCCAGTGGCAACCGTGGCCCGGTGAAACGGCGGCCATCACAATCAGCCGGCCCATGGCCATGGAGGGGCAGGTGCTGACCCTTCAAAGGGCTGAGCTTACCCTGACACCGGGGCAGCGTTTCGGCCAGGGGGAGCTTGTGATGCAGATCAACACCAGCCGTGGCGGCCAGCACACCCTGGAGCTGCCGCCCAAAGCCAATCTGCAAGGCGTGCTGGTCAACGGCCAAAGCCTGCCTGTCCGACAGGACGGCCAGTGGGTCACCGTGCCGCTGCAACCCGGTCTGCAAACCGTCACCATCCAATGGCATCAGTTGGCACCGTTTTCGTGGTTGTTTAAAGCACCGTCAATCAAGATTGGAAACGGGGCGGTCAATGCCCGCGTAACCGTCAACATGCCTCAAAAAAGATGGATACTGTTTGCCGGCGGCCCCCAATGGGGCCCGGCGGTCCTGTTCTGGAGCTACCTGACGGTCATTGTTTTGGCTGCCTTGGGGTTGGGGCGTCTGGCCCTCACGCCCTTGAAAACCTGGCAGTGGATGCTTCTGGGTTTGGGGCTGACCCAGGTGCCGGCGCCCATGGCGTTGATCATTGTGGGGTGGTTGCTGGCCCTGGGCATGCGCGACCAAAGGCCCATGCCCGGCCATTGGCTGAGATTCAACATGCTGCAGTTGGGGCTGGTTTTTTTGACACTGGCAGCCATGATTTGTTTGTTTGAGGCGGTCAAGGCCGGATTGATCGGTCAGCCGGAAATGCAAATCGAGGGCAACGGATCAACCGCCCGGGTCTTGAACTGGACCCGGGATCGCATCGGTGAAAGTTTGCCCCGGCCGTGGGTTTTCAGCCTGCCCATCTGGTTCTACCGCGGTTTTATGCTGGCCTGGTCTTTGTGGCTGGCCTATGCGCTGCTGGTCTGGCTCAAGTGGGGATGGCGCTGTTTCGCCAGGGACGGCGCCTGGAAAAAGAGACCGCCAAAATCCAGCAAGGCGGCTTTGCCCAAACCGGAGCCGCCGGGGAAATGAGCCTGCTGGCCAGCTGGCTTGGGCAGACGCAGAGAGGGCGGGGGAGAGGCCGCGGGCTTTGCCCTGTTGGGAAAAGCTGTTGATTCCATCATTGGGTTTAACTATCATGCGCTTCCTGGCGGACCGGGAAAACGGACCACGGTGTTCGGCATTGAATCCATAAATAATAAAAAGTACCCACGACATATGCTGCAGGAAATTTCCATTCGCAATTTTGCCATTATCCAAGATCTGACCATCCTTTTTGAATCGGGGCTGACGGTTCTCAGTGGTGAGACCGGTGCGGGAAAATCCATCATTATCAATGCCGTCAACCTGCTGCTGGGCAGCCGGGCGTCGGCCACCGTGATCCGCACCGGGGCCGAGAGTGCCGAACTGGAGGCCCTGTTTCAAATATCGCCCAATAGCGCGGTGGCGCGCACCATGGATGAACTGGGCTATGACTCCCGGGAGGGGTTGCTGGTGCGGCGCATCATATCGCGCAACGACCGCCATCGCATTTACATCAACGGCCGCATGGCCACCATTCAGGTTTTGACCTCAATCACGGCCGATCTGGCCAGCATCTCCGGCCAGCACGCCCACCAGGGGCTGCTTAAAGAGGACGAGCATCTGAATATTCTGGATCAGTACGGCGGGTCGCTCTCTTTGCGTGAGACGTACCATGCGTGTTATCGCCGGATGCTTCCCCTGATTCGCAACGAGCAGGCGTTGCTGCACCGGCAGGCGCGCCAGGGCGAGCAGATGACATTGCTCCGTTATCAGCAGGATGAAATCGAAGCGGCCGATGTGCGGCCGGGCGAGGACCGGGATCTGGAGAGGGAGCGCTTGCGGCTCAAGAACAGCGAGAGCTTGTTTCAAACCGTTCAACAATGTTTGGATGGACTTTACAACAGCGATGGCGCCGTGGTGGAGCGCCTGGGGCACTTTGCCAAAGAGCTGGCCAAAATTTCCGAAATCGATGACCGCCTGAAGGATCGCGCCGATGCGTTGGAGGCGTTGACCTACGGGGCGGAAGATTCGGCCGCCCGCTTGAGGGACTACCTGAAGCATGTTGATATGGACCCCGGGCGTCTGGAAGCGGTTGAGGGTCGTCTGGATATTCTCAATAAGCTCAAGCGCAAGTATGGCGGCTCCCTGGACGGGGTGCTGGCCCATGCCCGGGATGCGGCCCGGCAACTGGAGGAGATCGAAAATATCGATGCCGCCATAGACGAGGTTCGCAAAGAGCTGCAGGCGTGCCACCGTCAACTGGCCAAGTTGGCCGGCACCCTTTCCGAAAAGCGCAAAAAGACCGGTCAAAAACTCTCCCGGGCAGTGGAGAGGGAGTTGGCGTCCCTTAAAATGGCAGATACGCGCTTCTCCGTTCAGGTTCTGCCATTGCCGGCCGTTTCGGAATCCGGCCCCTATTTGGTAAGCAACGGTTGCGGTTTGAGCGAATCCGGCCTGGATCGGGTGACCTTTATGATCGCTCCCAATGTGGGGGAGGCTATCAAACCCCTGGCCGCCATTGCCTCGGGCGGTGAGCTTTCCCGGGTGGTGTTGGCTTTAAAGTCCATTCTGGCGCAGAACGATTCGGTGGAGACCGTTGTCTTCGACGAGGTGGATGCCGGTATCGGCGGCGGCGTGGCTGAATTGGTGGGGAAAAAACTGGCGAGCCTGGCCCGCCGCCATCAAATTTTATGCATCACCCATCTGCCCCAAATCGCCAGATACGGGGGACGCCATTTCAGAATCGTAAAGGCCGTTACCAAAGGCCGCACCCATACGACCATCACACCGCTGAGTGCCCAGGAGCGCATCGAGGAGCTTGCGCGGATGCTGGGCGGTGAAAACATCACCTCGACCACCCGCGCCCACGCCAAAGAGATGCTGGCCACCGCCCCAAGGGCAGAGCGGTAGGTCAAATATCAAAATCCAAATACCAATGAAGGATTGAAGCCATTTGGATTTTTGCGTTTAGCGCCAAAATATGCGATTACCCTGTCGCCATTGGTTGTTTCCTTGACAAATTTCCGTTGATGGTACTACAAAGAGTGGTTATTTTATCGTTTTTTTTAAGGAG
>JBFFHG010000386.1:0-4644 GCA_041557055.1 Desulfosarcinaceae bacterium | reverse complement strand
TAAGTCTTTTATATACTGGTTTTGAGTTCTCATTAAATACTCCTCTCTTTGGCTTGACGGTTTCGTCAAAAATTTTTAACGGCCACAAAAATCATATGGGGCCGGGTACGAGGCAATTCTTATGCTTTTAGGAGCATTCCTCCGTCGATCACCAGGGTATGGCCCGTAATATAAGCCGAGGCACCGGAGACCAGGAAGAGAGCCGCACCGGCCACGTCTTCTACTTCCCCGAACCGGGGGATGGGAAGATGCCCTATCAGGTCATCGGAATCGGGATTGTCCCACAGGACTTTGCTGAAATCGGTTTTGATCAGGCCGGGAGCCAGAGCGTTCACCCGAACACCTTGAGCGCCCCACTCACCGGCCAGACAGCGCGTCAAATGGTTCAGGGCGGCTTTGACCGTATTATAAGCGTTGATACCGGCAGTACACTGCAGGCCGCCCACGGAGGAGACATTCAAAATAACGCCGCCATGGGCCTCCATCCACATTTTATAGGCCATTTGCGAAAGAAACAGAGGCGCCTTGAAATTGACATCAAGAATTTTGTCCAGGGCCGCTTCAGGTACATCTTCCAGACCTCCGAAATAGGGATTGGCCCCTGCATTGTTGATCAACACATCGAGGCGCCCGCCCCACTCCAAGGCGATATGCAAAAGGCGATTCCGATCCCCGGCGTTGGCGATATTGGCTGCCACGGGCAGAACCTGGCCACCCGCTTTTGCTATGGTGTCGGCCGCTTTACCGACCGCCTCCTGCTTGCGGCTGCAAAGAACCACCCTGGCGCCGGCGCTGGCGATCAGTCTGGCAATCTCCGCACCAATGCCGCGGCTGGCGCCGGTGACGACGGCGACTTTGTCTTGAAGCAAAAACATGGTGTTCAGATCCTTTGGCATGTGGCGTTCTCCTTTTGGGGCCGAACCTTAAAATTTGGTCGGCCAGTTGGCCAGGCAATGCCGGCCGATCCCGCCATTGCGGTTATGGCGGGCAATGCCCAGGGCCTTGGTAATGAACCCGCGGGTCTGACGCGGGTCGATGACGTCATGGATATAGTGGGCGCCGGCTGCGGCATAAGGTGACGCATCATCCATCATCTGCTGCAGCAGGGCCTGCCATTGAGGGGATTGGCGGTCGGTGCCGGCCACCTTGCCGCCGAAAACCACGTTGGCGGCGATGGCCGGATCCACAAAACTCATCCTGGCCGTGGGCCAGGCGGCCAGAAAATCGGCCCCGCAACCGGCCCCGCACATGTTCCAAAAAGCCATCCCGTAGCTCTTGCGCACGATAATGGCGATTTTGGGGACGCTGACCAGGGCCAGGGCGTTCATGAAATTCATCACCCGGGCGGCCACCCGGTTGCGTTCGGCCTCCCGACCCACCAGAAATCCTGGAATATCGTGAAAGAAAAGCAGCGGAATGTTGAACGAATCGCACAAGCACAAAAAGCTGATCACCTTGTCGATGCCGTCGGTATCCATGGCCCCGGCATTGAACATGGGCTGGCTCGCAATCAGGCCCACCACTTGGCCCGCCACCCGCGCCAGGGCGGTGATCACTGAACGGCCGAACAGGGGTTTGATTTCAAAAAGGCTGCCGCAATCGACAATCCGCGTCAGGAGCGCATGCATGTCATAGGTACGGTTACACTTTTCCGGAAGCAGATCGAGGATGCCATCCATTTCGCAACCCGAGCCCTCCGGCACCTCCGCCAGAGGCGGCAGCTCGTCACAATGTGACGGCATATAGCTCAAGTAGCGACGAATCAAAGTGACGGCCTCGGCATCGCTCTCGGCCACGCAGTCCACATTGCCGGTAATTTCGGTATGCACGCGCCATCCGCCCAGCTCTTCATCCGAGACGATCTCTCCCAGGGCCAGGGAGAGCACCCGGGGACCGGAAACCCCCATGGCGCTGCCTTTGACCTGCACCACGAAGTCGGAGAGGCAGGCCATCCAGGTGGGCATGCCGTAACACTCCCCCAGAATGGCGGTCACCATGGGACTGCGGCGTACCCGACTCATGGCCTGAAGATAGCTGTCCATACCACCGCCGCCGAATGAAGCCAGTCCGGCGGCGCCCATGATGTCGGGCATACGCGCCCCGCCGGCTTCTCCCAAATAGATGATCGGGCAACCGCGCCGGGCCGCCTGTATCTTTACTTCACTCTCCTTGCGGGCCGCCACGCGACTGGTGGTGGCGGCCAACACCGTAAAATCGTTTGAAATCACCGCTACCTGGCGTCCGTCGACGCGACCGTACCCGGCGATCTTGCCGTCCGCCGGGGTCTTATCGGCCATGTCCGGCATGTCGCTGTGATTGAAGCGGCCCACTTCAAAAAAGGTGCCCGCATCCAGAAGGGCATCAATGCGTTCCCGAGCGGTCCATCGTCCCTTGGCGCGCTGCCGCTGAATCTTTTCCGCGCCGCCCATGGCCATACAACAGGTCGTGCGCTGATGAAGTTCCGCCATCTCCTTTTCAAAGGGCATGGTACCGTCCTCCCCTATATCCTGATCGTTATCTTCATGTTAAAAAGCAAAGATGGGGCCAATAGGGCATATTTTTATTTGTGAAATATTTTCAGGATGATATAAAAAACAAACCCAATATTTACCTTTTTCAAAACACCAATATTGTGGTAATTCACCAATATTGGTAATATCAAACATTCTGACGACTTGGTTTTAAGCATTAATTCAACTTTCGAGTCGATTTGCGGCAGGAGCAGAAGAAAAAGCCGGTGGGCATCAGCCATAGTGCAATTTATCCCAATGCTATTACAAACCATCTCAAAAACGGATTTTTGTTCAAGATCGAGACGGATTGGCGTTTCAAACCGAAGGCATACACCTGTATGCTGAGGATTTGAACTTCGGATCCAACAAAAATGTTGGGCCAAAAGACTTTTTTGAGATGGCTTGTAGAATCAGCCTAACGCGCTTACCCTGTACGACGCAGGCGTTGACTTGACAAGCACGAGGCATGCGGGTTAAGGCTTTAGGCGTAGACCGCTTTTGATTGGCCGGTTCATGACCCCATGGGTTGAATTTTGCGCATAAACCCTAACGTTGCATAAAAAAGATGGCGAAGGGATTTAACGGCGTTATGACCACCTCTGATCAGCAGCCTTTAAGCTTTGACCCCATCCTGTCCCAGGCAGCCCTTTTCAGGGGGGCCTTTTCCATTGACTGGCTGATCGAGCTGAGCCATGCCAAGGTATCCACCATCCTCCAGGTCCTGGGGCACGCAGAGCGCAAAGGGTGGATCAAAACCCGTCAACCCGGTCAGTATGAGTTTACCCGGGAGGCACAGCGCCGGATGGTGCAACAATGCTTAGAATCCCGGCGCGCCGGACAAGCCTGCCGCCAAGCGGTGGTCATCCTGCGAAGAGAATTGCCCGGAGGCCCTGATAAATCCATTGCCCTGGCCGAACTGCTGTTGAAGATGACCAATGACCTGCAAGGCTGCCGGGAACTGCTGACGGCCGGGGATACCTTTCGCAAGGCCTTTAAGACAGTGGACGCGCTCGCCTGCTATGCCAAAATCCTGGACGACACAGCCAATCTGGACCGCGATGAAGAAACGGACCGTTTGACCATTGCCGCCACCCTCCAGTATTCCAAACTGTCATCGGCCACCGAAGATGCGGGCCGAATCGTCAAAGCCCTTCAAAAAGCCATTGCCGTTGCCGCCGAAAGAGATCTGAAAGCCCAGTGGTCGCTGCTCAAGATGCACCTGGCCAAACAGCAGTGGCAGGGCTCACGCTTCCAGGCCGCGCTGAAGCACTTCAATGAGGGCTGGGCCTGCAGCGGCACCATCGATGATGAAAACCACCAGCGCGCCGCGCGTATTTTCAGCATGTATTTTCTCTACTGGCAGGGCCGCTTCAAAGAGGCGGTGGCGGTATATGAAGCCTCCGTACCAAAGGTGGAACAACTACCCGCTTCCGGCTTCCCCCTGATGGCGCGCCTGACCATCGGCAGTTGCTACGCCCACTGCGGCGATGTGTCACAAGGCATCGGCATGCTGGATGCGATCCGGGAGCACTGCCTTAAATCAGGCAACATGGGCATTGCCAGCCATGCCCTGGCGGCCATCGCCCTGATCCTGTGCGAAACCGGCCGGATCGAGGAAGCCTTTCGTCATTTTCAAACCGCCCTGGACCAGAGCCTCAGGGGGCACAATATCCTGGTGCGCGTAAGCGCGTTGCTCGGGTTGGCCTACAGCCATCACCTGATGGGACAACCGCACGATGCAAGGGACCGGTTGCGGGAATTCATAACCTGGAGCCGCAAAACCCGAATGGAACTGCGTAACTACCCCATGGTGCTGGAGATGTGCTGGGCCATGGCATCCGGCAAACTGCCTCCCATGGAGGGGTTGTCGCTGGATGATGAAATCCGCAGGGCGATGAAAAGCGGCAATGTCTACATGCGGGGCATCGCCTATCAATACCGGGCACGGCAGCGGCGTTTGCAGAATCGCTCCGTTGAAAAAGCCCGGCCCGACCTGCGCAAAGCCTGTGCCCTGTTGACGGAGTCCGGCCACCGCCTGCGGTTGGCCTCGGCCCAAATGGATCTGGCCGGAGCACTTTTCAACAGCGGCAAAGAAGAAGAAGCCATGGCCATGGCCGCACCGGCGGCCGGC
>JBFFHG010000385.1:0-4644 GCA_041557055.1 Desulfosarcinaceae bacterium | reverse complement strand
CCTGCAACGGCATGGGCCTGGCGCTGGCGCGCAAAGGGGCATTTGAAAAGGCCCTGCCCTACTTCCGCCGCGCCAGGGCCCTGGACCCGGCCAAAACCGAAATCTGCAACAATCTGGGATATGCCCTGCTGAAAAACGGCCGTCCCGCCGAAGCCGAACCTGTCCTGCGCAAATGCCTGATCATCGATCAAGGCTTTACAGTGGCGCGCAACAACCTGGCCGTCTGTCTCGGCCTGCTCGGCAAGGACGACCAGGCGCTGAAGCTGCTTTTGCAAACCCATCCCCCGGCCGTTGCCTACCGCAACATGGGCGCCATCCTGCGCTTGCGCGGCGATGACACCAAAGCGCAAATGATGCTGGACCGGGCCCGGGAAGCAGCCGGCGGCAGGACGGGGAAAAAAGAATAAATCAAAACGTATGGGAATGGAAGGAAAGAGACCATGAAACAATCCCCAAAAACCGCCGGTTGGCTGATAACGGCCCTTGCGGCCGTCAGCCTTGCGGCTTGCGCAACCCCCGGTTCCGGGCTTACCGGCCCGGACCTGGCCAGCGCCCTGAAAACCGGCCTGGACCGCCAGGTGATTCGCCCGGCCGCGCCGGCGGACCGCGCCCCGGCCGTCAGCCTGCCGGGCGAACTGGCCTCCCGGATCTACCAAGAACGCTATATCAAAACGATGACCGAGAAAAAGAGAAACAAAGACAACGAGGAGAAATCCTCCGAAGCGTTCCGCTAGATGCAAATGACAGGGGCCCAACATGTCAATTGATTTTTTACACCCTCTGAACAATCCCCTTGAAGGCCCTCTCCGCTGCCAGCGCGGCAATGTGGCCGTCACCATGGCCTTTGCCCTGGTGCTGCTGGTGGGCGTCATGGTCTTCACCCTGGACAGCGCCCATCTGTACACGACCCGAAACCGTTTCCAAAACGCGGTGGAAGCCGCGGCCCTGGCCGGTGCCGCCGACCTGTGCGGCGCAGACCCCGAAGCAACCGTGCGCAGCATCGCCGCCGAAAACAAAATCCCGTTTGACGGAAGCTCGCTGCACATGGAAACAGGCTTCTACGACATCTACGATCAATATGCGGATTTCAATGGTTACCCGGATTTCGCCGCTGACACGGATGGTGATTTTCCCGAGGACGAATACGTCAACGCCGTACTGGTCCGCCTGACCGTTTCCCGGGCCCCTTTGGCGGGCGGTTTGCCCGATGGCGGCGACATCCGGGTGGCGGCGGCGGCAGTCGCCTTTCGCCAGGGCTACGGGCTGCTCGCCTCCGGCAATGCAGCGCAAAACGCCATCAACATCGGAGAAAATTGGCCCGATGGCTATCTCCGCCTGGATCTGTTGGGCAGAATCCACAGCAGCGGCGACATCCGTTGCCAGACCCCGCCCGTGGTGGGCGAAGCCACCTTCACCACAGCCGCCGGCGCCATCACCCACATGCCCGGCGGCACGGACGGCTGGCGGCAATCCGTCCATATCCGCCCCATCGATTGGGAGCAACTGCGTGGCCGGGCCGAGGAAAACGGCCGCGTCATTCACTTCAGCGATTTCCCCCCCCGTGGTTCCATCTCACCTCTTGGCCGGGATGATTATGTTACAGACGCCGCCGGCAACCGCTACTACTCTATGAACACTGTGTCTACCTGTAGTTTTGCACTTCACGCCGGCGACCATGGGGGGGCGGTGTATTACTTCTCCGGCGAGGGCGCGCCAGAATCAGCCACGATCAATATCAACGCATGTTCAAATGGCAACGCCCTCAATTTGATCGTGGCCTCGGAACTGATCATTGCCCAAAATACGGTAGGGTTTAGTTATTCAAATGGAGGGTTGGGTGGTAAAAACAGAGACGCCGTTTGGATCTATTGCCGGGAAAATATCGGCCTTTTCAACAGCAATTTTAATAAGATTCCCCATCTGGGCGTCGTCTATCGAACAGAAAAGGATTTTTTGGGCCGATTCCCCCAGCCAGAACGCACCCATTATATGCGTATCATCGCCGGCGGCAATATCACCCTGACGGGTCACCGATATCTCATGGCCGAAACAGGCAGAACGACCGTCAACGGCTCTTTTGCCCCGCCGTGCGGCCCGGCGCTGGTGAAACTGGGGCGGCTGTAGGGGAAGATCGCCGCGTATTCGTGCCATGAAAAATCCCGCAGATAAAAAATAACACTGGAATTTATCGGCGTTTTCAGGTAAGTACAATTGCTGCATGGTTTTTATGGCTGACTGAATCGTCAATATCCAGATCATATCACACGATTTTCAAAACTGGTGACAACTGCTATCTCTCTGTAACCGTTTTGGACCCCTCTGACAAACATTCGTACTGCGGGCCCCGGATTTAACCGGCTGCGATTAGACAACAAAAAGCCCTTGGAAGTGGTTTCAAAACCGCCTCCCGGGCCTGATTTCCGTGTTGGGGCAAGGGATATTGCCCCTAACAACAACAGTGTTTACACACGAACCCGGGTGGTACCTTCAATACAATCAGAAAAACCCAACAAAACAAAAAAGGAGACAGATGATGATGAAAAGAGCTTCGGGCATTATGGTTTCGTTATTCTGCCTGCTCCTATTGGCAGGGAGTTTTTCCCTGGCAGGCGCGGCCCCCATTTCATATGAAGGATCCATTGGAAATCCCATGGGATCGGTATTCGGTAAGGTATATGGTCATGGGTGGAGTGAAAATATCGCTTCACAGACCGATTTCTGGTCCTTTGAGGTAGGCGCCGGGGGGATGCGCCTGGATATCTGGGCCCAGCGCCTGGATACGGGCCTGGATAGCGTATTCAGCCTCTACTCCGGAACCACTGAAGCGGATGAATCCGAGTTTATGAACAGAGCATCCTTTGGTGGCATGACATTTCTGCAGTATGCGGATGATGAGATAACAAGTGAAGGTCCTTATGGTGACCCTGCGCTGTGCAATATCTTTCTTGACAAAGGCACATACACCCTTGCCATGGGAGGCTTTGCCAGTGCAGGAAAAGGACCCTTTGCCTATGAGTTGTCAATCGGCAACCCCGGTGATGCGCCGGTGCCGGATTCCGTTCCCCTACCGGCGGCATTTTGGCTTTTGGGTTCCGGCCTTGCCGGCTTGGTTTCATTCAAAAAATTGCGTAATTTGCAAAGGCGCTAACGCGTCAAAGGGTGCAACGCCCTGTGGGTAAGGATTGCCACGTATCAAAGGGGTACCACCCAGATTCGTGCGTAAATATCAAGCGACTGCTGATCGAGGCACCAACGCAACGCTCGGGGGACATGAACCTTGCCGCCATTGCAGGTTCATTTGACCAACCGTTGATTGTCAACGCCTGATTGGGACGCCCTGCCGGTTGTAGCTATCGAACAGAAAAGAGCCTCTTTTAAATAGTGCCTGAACGGCCCCCCCTATCGTTGCATAAAAAAGATGGCAAAGATATATCAATACCCCTCCACGTATGCCATGGCTTTTAAGTTAAATGCGCCAGGGGCAGACCTGACCCATTTTTCCCTGACACAATATGGATTTATAGCGGTTTTGAAAAAGCTGTCCGCAGCGGCGATGCCTGCGATTAAAGCCCATTGCATGGCCCGTTAATAGCCGGCGCATGATTGTTCGACAGTGGTTGGTTGCCGCTACGCAACAATAAAGGCAGCATAAACGCAGCTAAAGTGACAGCTGTCTTGACACTCGTCGCACCATTACTGGAGAGCAGGGTATGATGCCTTGGCCAGTAGCACGTTAACACCGACAGATGATTGCTCCACAGCCGCTTGACCCTGCGAATCCAGTGCATGGTGAGGGGGTCAGACCCCACTGATATCATTAATCTTTTCAACGATATTTTGACACAACATCAAATCATTTTTTGCTTCTACCGCCTCATCAGACTCAGGGTCAAGTATTTTTAATCTACCTTTCATTGTTTCCATAGTTTTCTTAACTGAGTATCGAATAAGCCGCAATTCAATAGCACTAAACATGATTACAAACCTTTCTATACTTATCGATATGTATAGCGTATTTGTCTGCCCATTCAACCAACTTTTGTTTCCAGACGATTAAAGGCATGTCCTGCCTGGCTCTAATAGTATAATGCCCGCGGAATTTGCCATCAGTAAGATCTTTAGTCAATGTAAACTCTGGCGGGAGAATTGTGCCAGCAGGCACTACCCACCAATCGGGGCCAAACGAATAATTTGGTATACTGAATAGGCTTAATCCTCCTGAGGTGTGATCAATCATTTTGTTTTTGGGATTTACTTTTACATCATAAACTTGATCTTCATTGCGAGGTGGCATTGTTCTCAAGTAATCAAATTTGTGTTTAGTCGGCGTACCACCTCTAAACAAGTCCGCTGGCAATTTAATGTAGAACTTAATTGGTGTGTGCATCTTTTCTCCTCTCTTGTAATTTAGATCATACCCCCAACGGCCACCATCACAGGTGAGCAGGGTTCGCGGATCTCGCAACGGAGAGTTCAATACCAAAATTGGCCAAAACCAAGGCGGCCCGCCCCTGCGAATCCAGTGAATGGTTATGTTCCCAATCTTTTTGAAAAACACCTAAAAACCATAATATAACGGATCAACTCCAGCAGACAGGTATCTTCCTGACACAATATGGATTTATAGCGGTTTTGAAAAAGCTG
>JBFFHG010000384.1:0-4648 GCA_041557055.1 Desulfosarcinaceae bacterium | reverse complement strand
TCGCCGGAAGAGATGCCGACCTGGATATTATCGTGGCCGAAATCAGCAGTTTCCAACTGGACACGATTGAGACGTTCCGGCCCTGGGTGGCGGTGCTGCTCAATATCACGCCGGACCATTTGGACCGTTATTCGGATGTGGAGGACTATGGCGCTTCCAAACGGCGTTTATTCGAGAATCAGGGGCCGACGGATTTTGCGGTTTGTCACGGCAGCGATCCCCTGGTGCAGAAACAATGCAAAGGGATTCAAAGCCGCATCCTCAATTTTTATACCCGCCCGCCTGAAAACGGCCAAGCGGTTCAAGGGGCCACCATTAGGTCCGGGCAGATTGCCATTGCCATTTCCGGTTTGCCCTCCGGACGTCTCGATTTGGGGCGCACGACCCTGATCGGTCCCCACAACCGGGAAAATATTGCCGCCGCCGCTTTGGCCGCCCTGGCCGCTGGGGGCACCCTGGAAGGGCTTCAAAAAGCTCTGGATGCCTTTCAGGGATTGGCCCATCGCATTGAATGGGTGGGCGCTATCCGGGATATCCAGTTCGTCAACGATTCCAAGGCCACCAACGTTGATGCCGTGATTCGCGCCCTGGAATGCTTTGATCGGCCGGTGGTGTTGATCATGGGCGGCCGCAACAAAGGGTATGACTTTACCGTGCTGTACGATCAAGTGCAAAAGCGCGTAAAAAAACTGATCGTCATCGGTGAGGCCGGAGATGAGATTCTGGCCGCCATCGGCCGGGCGCCGGTTCAAGGCGCTGAAAAGGCCGTCAGCATGGAACTGGCTGTTCAGCGTGCCTATGCATCCGCCCAAGCCGGTGAAACGGTCCTCTTGTCGCCGGCTTGCGCCAGTTTTGATATGTTCGGCAGTTATGCCGAACGCGGAGAAAAATTTCGCCGGGTGGTGAAAGGGTTGATGTGACCAATAATTCTTCAGCCGGACGACCGGTGCAAACCTACGATGTGCAATTGCTGTTTGCCGTCCTGTTCCTGGTTGGCATCGGCATTGTCATGGTTTACAGCGCCAGTTCGGCCGTGGCGTTGAAAAAGTTCGGCAGCGACTTTCATTTTTTGAAAAAACAGGCCCTCTTTTCCGTGATCGGGATTCTGGCCCTGGTGATTTGCAGTCATATTCCTTTTCGGATTTACCGTTCTTTGACATATCCGATTCTATTTACAACCCTGGGATTGCTGATTGCCGTGCTGATATCCGGGATCGGGCTATCGGCCGGCGGGTCTCAGCGTTGGATAAGATTGGGGCCGCTTACATTTCAGCCGGCGGAAACCGCCCGTATGGCGCTGGTCATTTTTATGGCCTATTCCTTGTCAAAAAAACAGGACGGCCTCAAGCAGTTCGGCATCGGTTTTATGCCTCATGTTCTGGTGCTGCTCATTTTTGCCGTTCCGCTGATGATGCAGCCTGATTTCGGGTCGGTGGTGATTTTCGCCGCCCTCGTATGGTTGATGATGTTCGTGGCCGGGGTGCCTGTCCGCCATCTGCTGTCGGCCCTGATACTGTTGTTGCCCCCGGCTTACTATTTGATGATTGGTGCAACCTATCGCATCAAGCGGTTGGTCAGCTTTCTCGATCCCTGGCAATACCCGGCCGGAGAAGGATATCAGATCATTCATTCCCTGATGGCCTTTGGAACCGGGGGCCTTTGGGGAACCGGCATCGGCAAGGGGTATCAAAAGCTGTTCTACCTGCCCGAACCGCACACTGATTTTATCTTCGCAGTTATCGGCGAAGAGTTGGGATTTTGGGGCGTGCTCGGTATTTTGGGGCTTTATGGCCTGGTGCTCTGGCGGGGGACCCGGATTGCTTTTCGTTGCCGTGATGGGTTCGGCATGCTGATGGCCATCGGTATCACCACGGCCATTGGTCTGCAAGTATCCATCAATATGGGCGTCGCTTTGGGGCTGCTGCCGACCAAAGGGTTGACATTGCCCTTTCTAAGCTACGGCGGCACCTCTTTGCTGCTCAACATGGCCTGTATCGGTATATTAATGAATATTGGGGCTTTCAATGAAAAAAAAGCTCGAGCATAGCCGCGCAGAAACGGGCTATCGCCTGGTTGTCGCCGGCGGCGGCACCGGCGGCCATCTTTTTCCCGGTATTGCCGTGGCCCAGGCCTTTCGATCCAGGCATCCGAACAATCAGGTGCTCTTTGTCAACGCCGGCCGCCCTTTGGAAGTGGAAGTTCTCTCCCGCCTGGGCTGGTCCCGGCAAACCATTGCCATCGAGGGGATCAAGGGGCGGGGCCGGTGGCGCCAGGCAATGGCTGCATGTAGAATTCCCGGGGCGATTTGGTGTGCGGGGCGCATTGTCAAGAAGTTTCAGGCCGACCTGGTTCTGGGGGTTGGCGGGTATTCGGCCGGACCTGTGGTAACCGCCGCCAGATTAAAAGGCATTCCCACAGCCCTGCACGAGCAAAACCGGTTGCCGGGAGTGACCAATCGCATTCTGGGACGCCTGACGGACCGCATCTATCTGACCTTTGATGAAAGCCGGGAGTATTTTGATCCGGCCAAGATCAATGTGAGCGGTAATCCGGTCCGCGATGAAATTCTGGTTCTGGCTGAAAGGCCCGCGTCCATCAGTGATGAGAAGCGTTTTACGGTCTTGGTGGTCGGCGGCAGCCAGGGGGCTCACGCCATCAATCAAGCCGTGGTTGAGGCCCTGCCGGGTTTAAAGGGGTTGGATGGACTCCGCTTTTTGCATCAGACCGGGCTCCAGGATGAAGAACAGGTGCAACAGGCCTATGACCAATACGGGGTTCAGGGCACGGTGCAGGCTTTTTTCAACAACATGGCGGAGATGTACGGTCAGGCCGATATGGTTCTTTGCCGGGCCGGGGCCACCACTGTCGCAGAGATCACCGTGGCAGGCAAAGCGGCCATCTTTGTCCCTTATCCCTTTGCCGCCGACGACCACCAGACCCAGAATGCGCTGACGCTCGCGGATGTCGGCGCTGCGGAAATGATCGCACAGGAAGAGTTGAGCGGGGCCGCGCTGGCCAAGATGATCAAAGGCTATATGGAGAACCGGGTGCTGTTGACGGAAATGGCCGCCAAGGCGCGCGCCCTGGGCCGGCCCGAGGCCGCCCGAATCATCGTGGATGATATGTATATGCTCCTTGAAGAGAAATGGGCTTGGGAATAATTCAGTAACTTAAAATTTTCGAAGGCACTATGTATCAGAAGAAATATCACATACACTTTGTCGGCATCGGTGGCATCGGCATGAGCGGGATCGCCGAATTGCTGCTCAACCTGGGGTACAGGGTGTCCGGTTCCGACCTGCGGCCCTCGGACATCACCGACCGGCTGAAATCGTTTGGCGGGGTCATCCATGAGGGCCATGCCGCTGAACAGATCACCGGCGCGGATGTGGTGGTGGTCTCTTCGGCCATAGATAAAACAAACCCCGAGGTGATGGCGGCCCTCAAAGCCTCGGTGCCGGTTATTCCCAGGGCAGAGATGCTGGCCGAACTGATGCGTTTGAAATACAGCATCGCCGTGGCCGGGGCCCACGGCAAGACCACAACCACCAGCCTTGTGGCTTCGGTCCTGGCCGGCGGCGGATTGGACCCCACGGTGGTGATCGGCGGCAAACTGAAAAATATCGGGACCAACGCCCTGCTGGGCCAGGGGGATTATATCGTGGCCGAAGCGGATGAAAGCGATGGGTCCTTTTTAAAGTACTCTCCGGCCATTGCGGTGGTGACCAATATCGATCGCGAGCATCTCGATTTTTATAAAGACCTGGATGATATCAAGGAGGTCTTTTTACACTTTATCGATCGCATTCCGTTTTACGGCCTGGCGGTGCTGTGTATGGACAACGAAGCGGTCCAGGATTTGATTCCGCGTATCCGCAAACGGTTTATCACTTACGGTACAACACCCCAGGCGGATCTGCAGGCCATCGACGTGGTCTGCAAGGGGTTGTCCTGTAAATTCAGAGTGGTTTTTCATGGAGAGACATTAGGGACCGTGACTCTCAATTTGCCCGGCGAACATAATGTGTACAACTCACTGGCCGCCATTGTGGTGGGGATCGAACTGGGCATTGGGTTTAGAAAGATCAAAAGCGCCCTGGAGAAGATCGAAGGGGTTCAGCGGCGCCTGGAAACCAAAGGGACCGCCAAAGGGGTAATGGTGCTTGATGACTATGGACATCATCCCACAGAGATCAAAACCACCCTCGCGGCGCTGACCCAGGGGTGGCCGGGTAAACGCAAGGTGGTGGTTTTTCAACCCCATCGCTATACGCGTACACAAGCCTTGTTTGATGATTTTGCGCGCAGCTTTTATCAGGCGGATGTGTTGCTGGTGATGCCTGTCTACGCGGCCAGTGAAAAGCCCATCGAGGGGGTGAACAGCCGCTCTCTGTGCGAAAGTATTCAGGCCCACGGCCACAAGGATGTGCGTTTCGTGGAAGACATGAATGAGGCCGTGGCCGTGCTGGCCGGTCTGGTGACGCCGGAAGATGTGGTTTTGACCCTTGGTGCGGGCAGTGTCTACCAGGTGGGCGAAGCATTTTTGGAACGGTTCAATGTTTGATCAGGATGCCAGAAAATGGTTGCGCCGCTTGCTTGGCGTCAACGTTCGGTTCGACGAACCCATGGCGCGGCACACCTCTTTTAG
>JBFFHG010000383.1:0-4656 GCA_041557055.1 Desulfosarcinaceae bacterium | reverse complement strand
TTCAATCGTTTCGGCATGGACGGGCCTGTCTATCCCACGGATATGGCTGCTGCGCAATCCATCCGCAAGACGGCCAAGCGCCACGGCATCGATTTGCTGGTCATTAAACAGAAGCATCTGGGCAGCGACCGTCTCCCCGATTATATCACCGCCATGGCCGACACCATCCGTAGCCGGGGGGTAGTGATGCACACCTCGGAAGAGGTGCGTGATATTACCGTTTGCGATGGTTGCGTGACCGGTGTGATCACCAATCGAAAATCGTACACGGCGCCCAACGTCATTCTGGCCCCGGGCCGGGCCGGCGCCGACTGGATGGGGCAACTGGCCCTTCAGCGTGGTTTGGGCCTTATTCAGCGCGGCATTGAAGTGGGGGTCCGGGTGGAAGTGCACAACGATATTCTCCAGGATCTGTGCAACATCATTTACGATCCCACCTTTTTTATCCAGACAGCCAAGTATGACGATCAGACGCGCACATTCTGCACCAACCAGGGCGGCTATGTGGCCATGGAGAACTACAACCGTTTTGTATGTGTCAACGGCCACGCTTACCAGGATCGCAAATCGGAGAACACCAACTTTGCGTTTCTGTCCAAAGTGGTGCTTACCGAACCGGTGACCGACAATCAGGCCTATGGTGAATCCATCGGCCAGTTGGCCACCCTTATCGGCGGCGGCAAACCGATCCTGCAGCGCTTTGGTGATCTGAAGCGCGGCCGGCGCTCCACCTGGCACCGCGTTCGAAAGGGTTACATTACCCCGACCCTTTCCAGCGTGGTCTGTGGCGACATCGCCATGGCTCTGCCCGAAAGAATTTTGACCAACCTGATCGAAGGGCTGGAAAAGCTCAATCGGGTTGTTCCCGGTGTTTCCAATGATGAAACCCTTCTGTATGCTCCGGAGATCAAGTTTTTCGCCACCCAGGTGGAGAGCGACAACCACCTGGAGACTGCTGTCAAGGGCATGTTCGTGGCTGGTGATGGTCCCGGCGTTGCCGGCAACATCGTATCCGCCGGCGCCACGGGCTTGATTCCGGCCAAGGCGATCCTTGAGAGGCAAGGGGGGGGAAAGTCTTAAGTTTAGCGCGCTAAGTTTTAAGCAATGGCGGTAGGCCGCCAGTGCCTGCTGAGACGATATCGATGGCCCGAACCTTACTGGCGAAAAGTCTGCCGGTTAAACAGATCTGTGACAGGCTCGGTATAGCTAAAAGCACTCTGTATCAATACGCCGGCTCCAAAGTCCAAGACCCTCAACTTGCATTTAAGCATTAGGGGCATCATACAGGCTTTTTGGGCAACGCTGTATCTCATTGCATTTTTCAATTAAATTTTTATAGTTTGCCCCATAGAATGGACAACGAGGGTTTTAAACGGTGGCTGACGGATACAGTGTTCCGACTCACATACAACCGCCCGGAGGTCGGCGTTGTCACAAGCCATCCAAACGGCAATTGAATTTGGCTTAAAGAATTAAAGCTATGGTCAAATTTATCCATACCGCAGACATCCACCTCGATAGTCCCTTAAGAGGACTCGAGGTTCATGAAGATGCGCCTGTCGAGGAAATTCGTGGAGCGACGCGGCGGGCGTTCGATAATCTAATTGACCTGGCCATTGAGGAGGGGGTTGATTTTATCCTTATAGCAGGCGACCTTTATGATGGTGATTGGAAGGACTACCAAACGGGTCTATTTTTCGCTGGCCGAATGGGCCGTCTGTTCAAGGCTGGGATCAAGGTCTTCATTGTTTCCGGCAATCACGATGCAGCCAGTCAGAGCACCAAAGTCATGCCTTTGCCTGGTAATGTGACCCTTTTTCCTACCAAGAAACCTCGTTCAGTAAAACTGGATGAATTCGGCGTCATCATCCACGGTCAGAGTTACTCTCACCATTCTGTAACAGAGAATCTTGGCTCTCAATTTCCTCAGCGTGATTCTAACTATTTTAATATCGGCCTGCTGCATACATCCCTAACTGGTCGTGAGGGGCATGAGAATTATGCGCCATGTACTCAGGATGAACTGAAGTCCAAAGGCTATGACTATTGGGCCCTGGGGCATGTTCACAAGCGGGAAACCATCTCGCAAGATCCTTGGATTGTTTTCCCTGGCAATATCCAGGGCCGTCATATCAAAGAGACAGGCGCCAAGGGCGCCACACTGGTGACTGTAGAGGATGGGCGCATCACTGAAGTTGAAGCACGTGAACTTGATGTGCTGCGTTGGGCCATCTGCCAGGTGGATGTGTCTCAGTGCGAGACCCCTGACAGCGTTCATGATGCAGTTCGGCAGGCCTTTGAAAAGGAGCTTGACCAGGCGGACGGCAAAACCCTGGCTCTGCGACTGGTTTTAACTGGCAAATGCCCCATGCATGCCCAACTGCTCGACCGGACGGCGCAGTGGACTGAGGAATTTCGAGGCATTGCCGTTGGATTTGGCGATGTGTGGCTGGAAAAAGTCAAATTTAAGACGACCCGCAAGGTGAGCCTTGGTGATACTTTGGACGAGGACACACCTATTGCAGGCCTGTTGCGTTCTATCCAACATTTGGAATTGGATGGCGATACCCTCTTGGGCTTGGTGCCGGAACTGTCTGCTTTAAAGACTAAATTGCCGATTGAGATTTTTAGCGGCGATGATCCATTTCTTGATCCGTCTCCTGACAAAATCGCCGAGCTGCGCACTGAAGTCCAAGAACTTTTGATTGCCAAGCTTTTACAGCATGGAGGGGCCAGATGAAGTTAAAACGCCTTGACCTTAAGGCCTTTGGTCCTTTCACTGACAAGACCCTGGAGTTTAACTCCAAGTGTCCGGGGCTCCATATCATTTTCGGGCCAAACGAGGCAGGGAAAAGCAGTTCACTGAGAGCCCTTAAGGCCTTGCTGTATGGATTTCATCAACAAACGCCCGACAATTTCATTCATAACTATGATCAATTACTGGTCGGTGGCTGTCTTGAAAATAGCGCTGGCGAACAGATTATCTTCCAGCGCCGGAAAAAGCGTATTGGCGATGTGATCGATGAGCAGGGCAACCCTCTCGATTTGGGCGTCTTGGCGCCATATCTCCACGGGGTTGAACCGGAGATTTTTGAATCCCTCTATGGCATCGATCATGACGCTTTGGTAAGCGGCGGCAACGAAATACTTGCCCAGAAAGGTGAGGTGGGCCAGGCTTTGTTTGCCGCTGGTGCGGGCATCTCCTCGCTTCGGGAGGTTATCGATCAGCTCGAAAATGAGGCGGCAGACCTTTTCAAATCGGCAGGGCAACTACCTCAGATCAATAAGGCCGTTAAAGCCTTCAAAGAATTACAAAAAGAAGTCAAGTTGGCCAGCCTTTCTTCCAAAGACTGGAAAAATCATCGAAAAAATCTGGAAAATGCTCAAGCTGAACGAGCCGGCTTGGAAAAAGAGCGGGATCAAAAAAATAAAGAGTTGTATCGCCTGGACCGATTGGAACAGGCTATCCCTGAACTGGCTTCTTTGAAATCCTGGCAGGACCAGCTAATGGCCATGGGCGAGGTAGTCCTCCTGGACGCTGGTTTTGCCGAGAATTACCAACGTGTGAACCAAGACATACGTGAAGCCAAAAAACAATTGGAGAAAGATACAGAGCGTCAGGGGAATCTTGAAGAAAAGCTCAAGTCCATCTCATTCAATAAAGACCTTATTGACCAGGCAGAACAGGTGGATGATTTTCATCAGCGTCTTGGCGAATATCGCAAGGGCCAGAAGGACCGGCCGGAAAGAAATGGAATGCGGATCAGCCTGCGCAGAGAGGCGGCACAACTGCTTAAGCAAATCCGGCCGGATTTGGATTTAGAGCAGGTGGAAACTTTGCGGCCGGTGCTTTCTAAAAAAAGGACTGTGCAGACGTTAATCCCCCAATATGAGTTAATAAATCAACGTCTTACAACGGCCAAAAAACAGGGTAAGACAGCACGCCAGGAGCTTGACGAGATAAAGGAATCCTTGGCCGCAATCCTTGATGTCAAGGAGCCCGAGAACCTTCTCCAGGCAGTCAAGATGGCGCAAAAGGTTGGCAATATTGATGTACAGTTGGAAAAGAGCAGAATTGATGTTGATTTGAGAAAAAAGGGATGCCTTGCTGAGCTTAAGCGAATTGGCCTCTGGTCTGGTGAATTGGCGGCACTCATGGAACTGTCATTGCCCCTTTCTGAAACTGTGCAGCAGCATGAAAATAATTTCAGCGAGGTAGGCGATGAAAGGCGTGAGATTGAGAAAGAAAGGAAGAACGTTGAAAAGGATCTGAAGAGCGCTCAGACTGAAATTAAAAAGCTGGAGCACATTGGTGTAGTCCCTTCAGAGGAGGAATTGGTGCAGATACGGGATAGAAGGGAGCAAGGATGGCAACTTGTACGAAGGCAGTGGCTTGACCTTGAGGATGTGACAGAAGAATGTAAGCTTTACGATCCTGAACACCTATTACCTGATGCTTATGAGGGAAATGTGAAGCAGGCGGATCTTTTTGCTGATCGTCTGCGTCGGGAAGCAGACAGAGTGGCCAATGCAGCTGCCTTGCGTGCGCAAATAGAGACTTTACAAGAATCTTTGGCCCAGAATGACAAGGATAAAGAGCGGCTTGATTTGCGAGCACAAGAACTTGATGAAACCTGGAAGCACGTGTGGAAATCA
>JBFFHG010000382.1:0-4666 GCA_041557055.1 Desulfosarcinaceae bacterium | reverse complement strand
TGAACGCCTATTTGGCCTAGCGGCGGCGGACCGAAGCTGCCCTGGGTCAAAGCCAATCCCATCTGACCGATGTCATTGCCGTATTTGAAGGTTTCATCTATGCTGTGAATGCGCAATATCAGTTGGGGTTCATGAATCCCAGGCTGATGGCGCATACCGGTTGCCGCCATATGGGCGGCATTTGCCACCAGGTGATCTATCAACTCGATTCTCCCTGCGCGTGGTGTCCTTTGGTGGATGTTTTCCGGGGCGAGACCATTCGCTGCGAATTACAGAGTCCGGTGGACGGGCGCTGGCATTACGGCATCTACTCCCCCCAAATCGATTCCGCAGGCGGTGCGGGCGGCTGCCAGGCCATTGTGATGGACATCCATGACCGCAAACAGGCTGAGGAACTGCTTAGATTTGAGGCCGACCGGTTGCAGGCTCACAATTTGAGACTGCGGCACTCCCTTCAGGGGACCATGCGTTTCGGCGCGATCATCGGCAAAAGCGCGGCCATGCACGCGGTCTATGAATCGATCCTCAAAGCTGCTGAATCCGGCGCCAATGTTATTGTGTACGGTGAGTCCGGCACGGGCAAGGAGTTGGTGGCCAGGACCATTCACGAATTGAGCGAGAGGGGGGATGGCGCTTTTGTGCCGGTCAACTGCGGCGCCATTCCTGAAAATCTGTTTGAAAGTGAGTTTTTTGGCTATAAAAAAGGGGCCTTCACCAGCGCCGAACAAGATCGCAAGGGCTTTTTGACCATGGCCCAGGGGGGCACCCTGTTTTTGGATGAGGTGGGTGAGATCCCGCCCAACATGCAGGTCAAGCTGCTCAGGGCCATCGACGGCGGTGGCTACACCCCTCTGGGAAGCCATCAGGTCATTGTGCCGGATATCCGCATTGTGGCCGCCACCAATCGGGATTTGTTGCAGTTTGTGGCCGCCGGGCGGTTCCGCAAGGATTTTTATTACCGCATCCATGTGGTGCCCATCTCTCTGCCGCCCCTTTGCGAACGCCGGGAGGACATTCCTCTGCTGATTCATCATTTTTTGCAGATTTTCAACCGGGATGGGCATCGGCAGTCCATTCCGGAAAAGACCATGCAGGCCATGCAGTATTACCATTGGCCGGGCAATGTGCGTGAGCTGCAAAACGCCGTGCAGCAGTACATTGCACTGCAGGATGTGGACGTTATCGCCAAATTGCCTCCCGGCGGCCGAACCGTTGGGGGCGAGGCGGTGACCGCGGAAGATCTGATGGTCTCCCGGCCCAAGCTGAACGACGCTGTCAAGGATTTTGAAAAACGCTATATCGAGCACCTGCTCATGGCGCATCAGTGGCACCGCTCCAAAGTGGCGCAGCTTCTTGGCATTGATCGCCGGACCTTGTTCCGCAAGATTCAAGCCTACGGCATTAAATAGTCCCAGTTTGGGATAATTATGTCCCTGTATTTAAAATCCTTATCATTTCAAGCAGTAAAGTCGATATCCCTTCAAGAGTGGGACATTAAGGTCTCTTGAAGAGATGAATAAAATTCATCCAGAAGAACAGTTTTAAGTAAATTAAGTTCAATATTTTCGATGATTATTGTCTCATCAAATGGATGCGGCATGTAAATTGCTCTGTTCCGGAACGATCGCTTCCGAACGCTGTATCCATGTCGGTTTTTCCATCCTTTGGACAGCCGCCTTTGGTTGGGTGTTTTGGGATAGAGTTGTTCAACGCACTGACAGCCGCTATTTGGTGCGCTGAACCATGAACCGGGGCGCGCTGTGCCGGTGCCGCCGCCTTCCTGGGGGGGCGGGTGAGCGGGTACCGGCGCAGAGCGTCTCCGCAAACATTGCCACTGTTGTGTGAGGGGGACACGTAAAGGAGATGAGCATGACAAATTTGTATGAAAAGGCTTATGTGCGTTCAATTGAAGATCCCGACGGGTTCTGGGGGGAAGTGGCTGAAGATATTTCCTGGGTAAAAAAATGGGATAAGGTGTTGGATGACAGCAGCAAACCGTTTTACCGCTGGTTCGTGGGGGGCGAACTCAACACATGTTACAATGCATTGGACGTTCACATAGAGAACGGCCGGGGCGGGCAGGCGGCGCTGATCTACGACAGCCCGGTGACTCATACAATCAAAACCTATACTTACAATGAGTTGCGCGACCTGGTGGCGCGTTTTGCCGGTTTATTGAAAGCCCAGGGCGTCACCAAGGGCGACCGGGTGATCGTGTATATGCCCATGATACCGGAAGCGGCCATCGCAATGCTGGCCTGCGCGCGGATCGGGGCGGTCCATTCGGTGGTGTTCGGCGGCTTTGCGGCCAAGGAGCTGGCCACCCGTATCGACGATGCCAAACCCAAGGTGATCGTCTCGGCCAGTTGCGGTATCGAGGTAAAGCGCGTGATCCCCTACAAGCCGTTACTGGACGCGGCCATCCAGATGTCCAGCCACAAGCCGGCCAAATGCATTATTTTGCAAAGACCCATGGAGAGGGCGGCCATGACGGCCGGGCGGGACCTGGACTGGGCCGGGCAAGCGGCCGCGGCCGCGCCTGCGGACTGCGTTACCGTGGCCGCCACCGACCCGCTGTACATTTTATATACCTCCGGGACCACCGGTCAGCCCAAAGGGGTGGTGCGCGACAACGGCGGCCATGCCGTGGCTTTGAAATGGACCATGAAGAGCATCTACAATATTGAGGCCGGCGAGGTTTTCTGGGCGGCTTCGGACGTGGGCTGGGTTGTGGGCCATTCCTATATCGTATACGCGCCGCTTCTGAAGGGGGCCACCACCATTTTGTTTGAGGGCAAGCCGGTGGGAACACCGGACGCCGGGGCCTTCTGGCGGGTCATCTCCCAGCACAAGGTCAAGAGCATGTTCACCGCACCCACGGCTTTCCGGGCCATAAAACAGCAGGATCCGGCCGCGGCATTAATCAAGGATTACGATTTGTCCTGTTTCCATATCCTGTTTCTGGCCGGGGAGCGCACCGATCCCGATACGCTGCGGTGGGCCGAGAACAATCTGAAGGTGCCGGTGATCGATCACTGGTGGCAGACTGAAACGGGTTGGGCCATTGCCGCCAATTGCATGGGGTTGCATCATTTTCCGGTAAAAGAGGGGTCGCCCACCAAAGCGGTTCCGGGCTGGAACCTGCAGGTTCTGGATACGGAAAGCCATGCACCGGTCAAGGCCGGGGAGATCGGCGCCCTGGTGGTCAAGCTGCCTTTGCCGCCGGGAACCCTGCCCACGTTGTGGCAGAACGATCAGCGTTATCTTGAATCCTATCTCAACGAATTTCCAGGGTACTATAAAACCGCCGATGCCGGTTTCATCGACGCGGAGGGGTATGCCTATATCATGGCCCGCACCGACGATATCATCAACGTGGCCGGCCACCGGCTCTCCACCGGCGCCATGGAAGAGGTGCTGGCCGATCATCCCGATGTGGCCGAGTGCGCGGTTTTGGGCGTCGAGGACCAACTCAAGGGGCAGGTTCCGGTGGGCTTCATGGTGCTCAATGCCGGCGTGGCCCGCCAACACGCCGATATCGTGAAGGAAGTGGTGCAGATGGTTCGCGATCACATCGGCCCGGTGGCTTCGTTCAAGACCGCCACGGTGGTCAAGCGTTTACCAAAAACACGCTCGGGTAAGATTCTGCGCGGCACGATTCAAAAGATCGCCGACAATAAAGCGTGGAACATGCCGGCGACCATTGATGACCCGGTGATTCTGGATGAAATCAAGGATGCGCTTCAGACCATCGGATTGGCCGGGCAAAAGTAGCGCGGCAATTCAAGGTTTTCTCATGGGCCCGGGACGGCAACGCCGGCGCTGCCGTCCCGGCATTGAAGCATTTTATCCGCAGCGCCCCTGCCGATGTCGTTACCCAAAGGTTCTGCTCCGGCATCATCCGGTACAATCGCCTCGCCGATACGGCCGATTTGCCTCGGATCGGTTTCACCGGGCGAAACCGACAATCCGGGCGAGGGATAGCTATTCGGTTGCAGCAAATGAAACAGCAAGCGCATTGGCGACTCGCAAGGCATTCACGATGAATGGCTCTGTATGGTTGCTGTGCGGATGACTCTCGAAAGCCGCCTTGGTCACGTCAATGATTGTTTCTGCATCTGACGGTGTCTCATTACGGATAATCATATTTTAAAGCGTGCCTTTTCCGGACTGATTTAAATGAGATTGTGTGCTCTTGATGTTTACATAACTGTAAATATATTGATCCACTATTTTTCCGTTTTTAAAAGCATTGGATCGAAGGATGCCTTCACAAAGGAATCCGGCTTTTTCAAGAACCTTGGCCGAGGCCGGATTGGTGGTATACGGTTCCGCGGCAATTCTATGCAATTTCAGATCGTTGATTGCATAATCCGTCAGGCGCTTGACCGCATGGGTCGTTATGCCTTTTCCCCAAAACGGCTCGGCAAGCCAATACCCCATTTCCGCGGTAAAGCGGTGGACATCCTTACCGAGCATCAACCCGATGGTGCCGATGGCTTCGGATTGGGTTGCTATTGCAAAAACGGTTCTCGGAGCGGCTTGATTAACACGGGTAATAAATTCCTGTGCATCCTCAATGTGGTATGGATTTGGAAATCCGTCGCGTAGGTTCAGCCATATTTTTCTGTTATTTGCATATCTGGCAATTGATGGGGCGTCTTCC
>JBFFHG010000381.1:0-4671 GCA_041557055.1 Desulfosarcinaceae bacterium | reverse complement strand
GGTTAATAACATAGGGGCATCAATGAAAATTGCAGTATTGTCAGATATTCATAGTAACGTGTTTGCATTGGAAGCTGTTATTGACGATGCAAAAAAGCATGGTGTAGAGCAAATGCTCAATCTTGGAGATATTTTTTATGGTCCAATTGCACCAAAGGCAACCTATGATCTTCTTAAAAAGCATGCTTTTGTTACCATTCGAGGAAATCAGGATCGTCAAATCTATGAAGCATCCAAAGAAGAAATAGATGCCAATCCAACCATGCAATTTGTTCTTGATGATCTTGGTAACGAACCAATATTGTGGTTGAAATCACTCACATTCGACAACCAGCTAAACGATGAAATCTATATGTGTCATGGGACACCAACCAATGATATAGAATACCTTCTTGAAGATATAAAAACAGGATTCCCCTGCCTACGCTCTGATAGTGAGATAATGGCATCACTTAATGGACAGTCTTCGAACATAATTGTTTGCGGCCACACGCATATTCCGCGTACTGTAAAGATTGGTTCCGGTCAGCTCATAATCAATCCTGGCAGTGTTGGTTTACAAGCATATACGGATAATGAGCCCGTCATTCATTCTATGGAAAATTATTGTCCCCATGCGTCATATGCAGTTCTTGAAAAAAGAAAGACAGGATGGACAATCCAACAGATAAAAGTATCTTATGATTATCAAGAGGCCGTTAAAAAAGCCGCAGAAAGGCAACGTGAGGATTGGGGATATTTTTTAAATACAGGCAGGGGGTTATAACAAGGCAAATTAACTCGTGCCCACCCAGAAATGGCCAATTTGCCCGATATCTGTGTTGTGCGAAAAATTTTATCCTCGGAATATCAGCCATATGCCTGCGGTAAAATTTTTCGCAGGCCTTGATCTCGACCAAATTTGCCTATTTCTGAACGGACACTAACTTCATTGCTCTTGCAACGGCCCGCTGAAGAGCGCTGTTGGGCAGATCATGGAAATAGAACGTAAGCTGATGCCTATCGAATTAAGAATTCTTGGTTCAGAAAATGAGTCTCTACTTTGGAAGTACCTCTACTTTGCTTTGTTTGTCCCATTGGGCAGCCCTCCTCCTCCACGCGAGATCATAAAGGATCCGTCCGTTTCACGGTACGTAGCAAACTGGGGACGACAGCGGGGGGACTTCGGGCTTCTTGCTGTAGGCAGTCGGGGTAATTATGACATAGGGGCAGTATGGCTGCGGCTTTGGCCAAATGACGAAAGGGGCTATGGATTTGTCGACACCCAAACGCCAGAGCTGAGTATAGCCGTCCGTCCAGAGCACCGCGGGAAGGGAGTTGGCACGCTTTTATTGAAGGAGTTACTTGCAGAGGCAAGCGTGCGCTATCCTGCAGTGTCTTTGAGCGTTTCGAACACCAATCCTGCTATTAGGCTTTACGAGCGTCATGGGTTCGAGCCGTTAGCCACTTCGAATGGTGCTTCCACGATGCTAAGACGTGGTTTCCGGTAGTAAGGGCTCGCGCAAAAATTAATTCACATTTTTCGCTGGAGCAATGGATTAGTTCCAACTCGGCCGTTGGGTGTAATGCTTTAAGTTAATTTTTTTCATCTGGTCATTACGGATCCGGCCCCCCTTTTGGTATCGTTTAGTATGAAACGCAGCCCTGATCTTAAGACCAGTTGAAGTTTTAGTCGTCCTGATAAATTTCAAGACGGTTTCATAGTCGATCAACGGCTGGGCCGCCCAGTTATTACTGATAAATGCAAACATGCGGTGCTCAATGGGATTCCACTTTGATGCTCCCGGAGGATAATGGCACACCTTCACACAAAGACTGAAGCGATCGGCGAGTGAGACTTGAAGTTGATGCCTCCAAAGACGTGTGCGATAGCCGTTGCTGCCGCCACAGTCGGCCAATATGAGCAGATGATCAGCCTTGGGGTATTTGACCACCCGATGGTTTGCCACCAGCAAGTAATGGAGGCCACCGCAAATTCGGAGGTATCACGGCTTGTACCGATGTTAACGAATCCTTCATTGCGGCAAAAATCGTAGATGCCGTAAGCAATGGCAACCCCTTTGGCATCGGAGGGAAAATCATGATCGAGTACACAAATGGCTTGCTGGCACCATTTGCGCCCTGGCTGATGAAACGGTCCGATCAGCTCCCGGCTTTTGGTATCCACACTGATAACCGGCAACCCTTGGGCGGCGTAATTTTTAATCTGGGAGCGGATGTAGCAAAATTGTCGGTCGCGCTGTTGCGGACATGGCGGGTTTTTTATCCCCGACTCAAGTCCAGCATACAAGCGGCGCTGTTTTTCATTGAGCATGCTGCAAAATAGAACCAGCAGGGTCTTGGCGTCATCGGTGGCAAGATCGGGATTGGCAACAATCAAGGAGGCCGGGCTTTGCTGCAAAAAGTTTTTACGCGCCCGAATCTGTCGGTCGGCCACCTCCTTTTGCGCTGACAAGTATACATACACCGAATCAAATGCATGGCGTGCAAGCCAGCCTTCTCGAACCAGCTGGCTGAGCGCATGCTTGGTTTTAACCTGAACAATGTCCTTGAGTTCGCCGACACTGTATCCTGCATCGCTGTATTCAACGAGGTTTTGGCATGTTTGCAGTAAATTTCCAAAACGAGAGAACCCACACCGAGCGGAAGCTCCAAAGACCTTTTTCTGAGGAGCGTGCGAATGTTATTTTATTTTTGCACGGCCCCTTAATAGAGCCTCATTTCTCTATACTGACTATTCCATCCTTAAATCTGAAAGTCGAAAAATCACAATTTAAAAGCATTTTAAATGATATGTATAATAAGAATCTTGAAAATGATGGGATATTTTTCAAAAAGCCGAACCAGTGCTTTGAGAGGGACGTGTGATACGCTGCCGCTCCTCAAGCCGCTTGAGCGCTGTTAAAATGCGAATAACCGTTGTAGAACCGAAATAATATCCAATTGGGCTCTTGAATCAATCGTGCCAAGCTTTTTAATGAGTCGTGCCTTGTCTATAGTACGTATCTGGTCTAATACGATTTGTCCCTGTTTCTTTCGAAATGTGCAAGATACACGGGTGGGGTAATCTTTTTGGGTCGAGGTCATTGGAGCTATAATCACAGTCCGAATGTTACGATTCATTTCATCGGGTGAAACAACCAAACAGGGCCTGGTTTTTTGAATTTCTGACCCGACCGTAGGATCAAGGTTCACTAAGTAAAGGTCAAAACGTTTCACTACCATTGCCATTCTTTATCATCCCATATATTTGAAATGTTATCGTCAACAATAAGTTCGTCGTCACCTTTTTTGCCCATACTTTTGAAAGCAGCATCCCAACCCTCCCGAGCATTTTTCACAGGTCGAATAATGATTTGATTTTTTTCAACTTCTATTTCTACATCATCCATGATCCCTGTTTGCTCAAGAATTGGCTTTGGGATGCGCAGCCCTTGGGAATTACCTATTTTTATTACACGTGCCCTCATATGGCTTCTCCTTTATAAAAAAGTATGCACATTGTAATTACATTGGTGTAAAAAGTCAAGCCTTTGGTTTTAAGCCCAACGTGCTGACTCATGGGCCGCAAAAGAACACAGCAACCGCCAATGTAAAGTTAAATGATAATTTTGCAAAAGCCACAGTTGCCCGCCTTTTGCGGTAGTAATTCTCTTCGCTTTGTAGTATATAAAAAGCCTCCAAACATTCAATAGCACTGCAAAAACAGAAAAGGAGCCGGTCATAAAATGCGTTTTTTTATATATTACAAGTAGTTATGGAATTGGATGGGCGCTATCTTTTTATACACTCATACACAATCAAATCACACAAAAAAGCTGCCCGGTGAACGCTTCGGCACACTGACGGCGCCTGCCAATTTGCAGATGCCGGGAGAACCCCTGGAGGACGATGTCCATGGCCAGCTCAAACGATTTTCAATCATCGCCCGTTGATCTGAATGCGTTTCAGCGTTTTTTCAAACACGAAGTCAGCGGCAGTTTGCCGCTTTTTTTGGCAACTGCGGCGGCCCTGATATGGGCCAACCTCTCATTTACATCCTACCAACATGTCTGGCACACTGATTTGAGCCTGCAGATCGGTCCCTACGGCATATCCAAATCCCTGGCCCACTGGATCGATGAGGCCCTGATGGCTCTTTTTTTCTTTATCGTGGGGCTGGAGATCAAATACGAAGTGCTGGTGGGCGAACTGGCTTCCATCCGCAAAGCCCTGCTGCCGGTGATCGCGGCTGCGGGCGGCATGCTCGTGCCGGCCGCTGTTTATGCCGCCTTTAACTATGGCCGGCCAACGATTCACGGTTGGGGCATCCCCATGGCCACGGATATCGCTTTTGCCCTGGCCGTGCTGGCCGTGCTCAGCAAGCGCATTCCCCTGGGGCTGAAAGTCTTTCTGTCCGCCCTGGCCATTGCCGATGACCTGGGCGCCGTACTGGTCATCGCCGTGTTTTACACGCAGCACATTGCCTGGGGGTATCTGTTGATAGCGGCTGGTTTTATGGCACTTTTAATAATCGCCAACCGGTTGTGGATTCAAAAAACCCTGGTTTACGCCCTGCTGGGATTGGGTCTCTGGCTCGCATTTATGGGTTCGGGGGTTCACGCCACGGTTGCCGGGGTACTGGCGGCTGCATTTATCCCGGCACGCGGCAAATATGAGACCGACCGTTTC
>JBFFHG010000380.1:0-4671 GCA_041557055.1 Desulfosarcinaceae bacterium | reverse complement strand
GCCGAACTGCTCGGCCGTATTGCCCGGATAGATCCTGTGGAAGCGCTGCGGCTGGCAAGCTAGGCTGTGAACGTTTTGAGGAGGCCATACGCATGATGGAGAGATGTTTTCAGTCATGCCCGATGATGTTCGATAATAATTGGCCGTTTAGCCGCCAAATGCATATGGAGGTGGTCCTTGCCCCAAAGATCGGATTATGATTTAAAATATAAGAGAAAATAAACAAATATGTCTTACAGTTCATAACCTTTTGACATAAATACATAAAAAGGGAGAGTCGCCATGGCCAAAGAAGGTACCGTCGCCCCAAAGGAGAGAGTCAATATCGTTTACCGACCGGCAACCGGGGACGCCAAGGAAGAGGTTGAACTGCCCCTGAAGTTGTTGGTCGTAGGCGATTTCACCTCTCGGGAAGATGATCGCATGGTTGAAGATCGCGAGCCTGTCAACATCGATAAGGATAACTTCAACGAAGTCATGAAAGGGCAGAATCTGAAACTGGACGTCAATGTGGCGGACAAGTTTTCCGGAGATCCTGATAAAGAGCTTGGCCTGTCCCTCAAATTTGAATCCATGCAGGATTTCAGTCCGGAAAACATCGCTCGGAATACGCCTGAATTGAACAATCTCCTTGAACTGCGGGATGCGCTGCAAGCCCTTAAGGGGCCCATGAGCAACAGACCCGAATTTCGAAAAAAAATTCAGGAGATTGTCAAGGATGAGGCCGCTAGGGAAAAGCTGCTCAAAGAGCTTAATCTCGGTAAGGAAGAGTAGAAAGGAGGAGCTGTATGGCTGACGAACTGCAAAAAGAACAAGCGGCCGGCGCCGAATCGCAAACCACCGAAGAGGTGTCGCTTCTGGATGGCATTATCACCGCCACAAAGCTCAAACCGGCTGATGAGGGTTACGCCATCGCCAAAAAAGGGGTGGAGGCCCTGCTGGCCCAGCTCGTAGAGCCCGGCCGCAAAATCGACAAGATCTCCAATGCCGTTATCGATGAGTTCATCGCGGGCATCGATCAAAAGCTCAGCGCCCAATTGGATGAGATTTTGCATAATCCGGAAGTGCAAAAACTTGAATCCGCCTGGCGATCCTTAAAGTTCCTGGTGGATCGCACTGATTTCCGAGAGAATGTCAAGATAGAGCTGCTCAATGTCACCAAAGATGAGCTGCTTGAAGATTTTGAAGATGCGCCTGAAATTCCCAAATCCGGGCTTTATAAAATCGCCTATACTGCGGAATACGGCCAATTCGGCGGTCAACCCTACGGCAACATTGTCGCCAACTATGATTTCGGACCCGGGCCCCAGGATATCAAACTGCTTCAGTATGTGGCGGCTGTTTCGGCCATGTCTCACGCGCCTTTTATTGCCGCGGCCGGACCCCGGTTTTTTGGTGTTGACAGCTTTCAGGAACTGCCCAACCTGAAGGATCTGCGCAGTATTTTCGAAGGACCGCAATACACCAAGTGGCAATCGTTCCGTGAATCCGAAGATGCGCGTTATGTGGCTTTGACCACCCCCCGTTTTCTCCTGCGGTTGCCTTACGGCGAAAACACCCAGCCGGTCAAGGCCTTCAATTATGAAGAGAATGTTTCGGACTCCCATGAGCGTTACCTCTGGGGTAACACGGCCTTTGCATTTGCTTCGCGGTTGACGGATAGTTTTGCCAAATACCGGTGGTGTTCCAACATCATCGGCCCCATGGGCGGCGGTACGGTGGAAGACCTGCCCCTGCATCAATTCGAGTCCATGGGAGCCGTTCAGACCAAGATCCCCACCGAAGTGTTGATTTCCGAAAGGCGTGAATTCGAATTGGCCGAAGAGGGATTTGTGGCCCTGACCATGCGCAAGGGCAGCGATAACGCCTGTTTCTTTTCCGCCAATTCAGCCCAGAAAGCAAAATTTTTCGGCAACAGCGCCGAAGGCAAATCCGCCGAACTGAACTATAAACTGGGTACCCAGATGCCGTACATGTTTGTGGCCAACCGTCTGGCCCACTATCTGAAAGTCATTCAGCGCGAAAATATCGGTAGCTGGAAAGAGCGCGGCGACCTGGAACGTGAACTCAACACCTGGATCAAGCAGTACGTGGCCGACCAGGATAATCCGCCGGCGTCGGTGCGCAGCCGCCGGCCGCTGCGTCAGGCCCAGATCACGGTGGAAAATGTTGAAGGGGAACCCGGTTGGTATCGGGTCGGGATGAAAGTGCGACCCCACTTTAAATATATGGGTGCCTTCTTTACCCTCTCCCTGGTAGGAAAGCTGGATAAAGAGTAGCATATATAAAAACGATCAATATTAGAAAAGGAGAATCCATTATGCCAACACCTGCGTATTTGACAATTGAAGGTACAACCCAAGGTTCGATTACCAATGAAGCATTTACCGAAGCCAGCGTTGGAAATATTTACCAAGAGGGCCACGAAAACGAAATACTGGTCCAGGCTGTTGAACATATGGTCACGGTGCCCACGGATATTCAAAGCGGCCAGCCCACAGGCCAACGCCAGCATAAACCCCTGATGATCACCAAGGTTTTCGACAAATCCTCCCCCCTGCTTTACACCGCGCTGGCCACCGGTGAAGTGATGACCAAATGCACCATCAAATGGTACCGCACAAGCATGCAGGGCAAACAGGAACACTACTTTACCACTGAACTGGAAGATGCCATTATTACCCAGATCAAGGCCCGCATGCCCAACTGCCAGGACCCCGGCCAAAGCCATTTTACACACTTGGAAGATGTCTTTTTTACCTATCGCAAGATTTCCTGGACCCATGAGGTGGGCGGGACATCCGGTAGCGACGATTGGCGTTCTCCGGTTGCCTAACGCTTAATGCCGTAAACCCGAATGACGTCTTCCTTTGACCGGTTCCGAGGAAGACGTCTATTGCTTAAGGAATTTTCGTTGCGCGAACATCGGCTTTTGAACCGTATTCGTCTGATTAACAAGAATCCAAGCCGCAGGGTCACCGAAGATCCCAAGGAGATGATCCGTTCTATCCAGGACCATCTTCAGCGCATTTTGAATACCAGACAGGGCAGCGCCCCCATTGCCGAAGATTTCGGAGTGCCCGATTTCACCAATTTCATGAGTGCGTTCCCGGATTCCCAACGTGGTATTGAACGCGGTTTGCGCCAAACCATTCAAAAGTACGAACCGCGGTTGGAAGGCGTACGCGTGGGCTTTTTCCCAAAAGAAGATGATCCATTAACCGTCAGCTTTCAAATTACGGCCCGTTTGGTCCTCAAAGATCATAAAGAGGCGGTCTCCTTCGAAAGCATGGTGGACGCCGGAGGGCATATCCGGGTTAAAGGATAACAATAAACGGATCTATCTGCCAAGTAAGGTAAAATGGATATGATTTGGCCTTTTGCGATGAAATTCAAAGTGTTGAATCCTATCTGTTCTCCTGGTTTTGTAGACGGACGCAAAAATCAAAGTTCAAAGTGAGCCTATGTTCAATCGCTATTTCCAACAGGAGTTGGACAATCTGAAAGACCTGGGGGCTGAGTTCGCCAAGATGCATCCGGCGGTGGCCCCGATGCTCAGCGGTCTGTCCACCGATCCGGATGTGGAGAGGGTTCTGGAGGGGGTTGCTTTTCTTACCGGCTTGATGCGCCAGAAGCTGGACGACGATTTTCCGGAAATCATCCACGAGTTGTTTCAACTCATCTGGCCGCATTACCTGCGCCCTTTGCCCTCGACCGCCATTGTGGTTTTCAAGCCCAAAACCAATTTAAAGCAAACCATTCAGATCCCCAAGGGGATCCAATTGGCCTCGGAGCCGGTGGACGGCACAAATTGCCTGTTCAAAACCTGCTATAATGTGGATGTACATCCTTTATCCATCCAAGAGGCTGTCCTGGAAGAGAAACCTGGCCGGCCGCCGGCCATTCGCATGGTTCTGGAGCTTCAGGACTTAAAGCTGGAGGATTGGCAACCGGAATCGGTGCGTTTTTACCTGGCCGGGTTGCCCACTCAGGCGGCCGATATCTTTCTCCTGCTGCGCAATTATCTCAAGCATATCGTCCTCATTCCAAGTGCCGGGGGCGAAAATTGTATCCTGACGCCGGATTATCTGAAACCGGTGGGATTCGGTCCCGATGAAGATGTCATACCTTACCCGTCCCAATCTTTTCCGGGTTATCGGATCATTCAGGAATATTTTATTCTTCCGGAAAAATTTCTTTTTCTGGACCTGAAGGGCTGGTCCGACTGGAAAAACAGAGGCGACGGCAATCGTTTTGAAATTCGTTTCGAACTCTTCAAGCTGCCCTTTGCGCCCCCCAGGGTTCGCCCATCAAGCTTTGAGTTGGGGGCCACACCGGTCATCAACCTTTTTGCCCATGATGCCGACCCCATCCGGCTGGACCATCGCCAAAGTCACTACGCCGTCCGCCCTGCCGGCAGCGACGGTCGCAATTACCAGGTATACAGCATTCAAAAGGTCACCGGCTTCATTCAGGGCACGGCCCGGGAAAGAAATTACACACCTTTTGAAACCTTCTCCCCTGACCCGGAGACAACCCCGGCTTATCATGTCAAAATCCGGCAATCGCCCGTTCACCAGCGTTTTGATTTCCATTTGTCCGTGGCCTATCCTTCGGGTGAGGGAACACCGGTGCCGGAAACTCTCTCCATGCAACTGCAATGCACCAACG
>JBFFHG010000379.1:0-4674 GCA_041557055.1 Desulfosarcinaceae bacterium | reverse complement strand
GCCCAGCGAACGATCTTCGTAAACGATCGGAAGACAGATCAGGGATTTGGAACCGATTTGTTCGACCAGTTGCTGGCTGCGGGGGGAGAGGCTGTCTTTCATCATGTCGATGTCGTCCACCAGAATCGGGCGCATCTCCTGAAACGCTTGAATAAAGACCCCTTTGGCAAATGGTTTGTCCAACCGAAACTGGGTTCGGGACAGCAACACCGCCATTTCCTGATCAAAGCCATAACCGGCGGAATAGATCAGCCGTTTGCGCTCCTTATCCGCCAGCATAATGAGACCGCGATCAAAATCCAGATAGTGCTGAATATTCTCCAACACCACCGCAGACAATTTGTCCACATCCAGGATGGCCGAAGTGGCCTGACCGATCCGTTGAACCAGCAAAGCGCCCTGGTAACGATAATTGATCTCCTTGATGTGATCTTCAGCCACATTGCCCTGTTTTTGAATGGTATGGGTCAAAACCCGGTTTTTCAAATGACAAGCGCGCATGCTAAAGCCCATTGTGCACAAGCTGCCTGCCAGCAGGACCAGGAGCCAGGGCAGAACCGGAAGCATAAAAAAGCTGAAACCGGCGGCCAGGGTGGTGACCGCCGCAGCCGGCCCGACCCACCGCTTCCATTTCGCATGGACCTGTTCACGCCAACTGACAATGTAGACGCATTGAGAATCCCCCTTATGAACGCAGGCGGTATGTTTGATATGGGCGTAATCGTTTGTAAAAAGAGTGCTCAGAGCTTCAAAAATCCCTATGCGGTTCTCACATTGGTGAGGGCTTTCGTAAACATCTGGATAGGGTTCGACAATAATCTGAACCCGGTTTGCGGATATCTTCCGGGTTTTGACCAAAGCGCCCCGGCTGAGCATGGGGTATAATTTGGCCAGCAGCAAATAGATCGAGGAGACCTTCAGCAGCCCCAGGGCCAGTTGTCTGACAGGACCCGCGGTTTCATTGAGGACGGCGAACCGGCCGGCTTCGCGGGCAATGGCCGAATTGCCGGTCGCCTCGACAGTTCGTTTAAAAAACCGATCGACCTGTTGCTGGTCGAACCAGTGTCCGGGGTCCTCCAGTTCACACGTGGCGACGCCCGCATACCTTAAAATATCATCGATATCCGTTTCAGGATAACGCGCATTAAGGCAGTGGATATAGGATTTCAGGATTCGGCTGTTGTAAATTTGCGACAGTTCGGGCATCGAGCGTGGGCTTTCAAGTTGTATAGGGATTCAAATCAATTTCAGTTAAAAACAAGGCCAGCCGGCGTCACAACGTTCGGTCATCCCTCCTTGCAATCCGCTATCCTTAAAAAATCAGCGGATTTATGAATGATATGGCATATTATTTATCTTAAGTATATCGACAGAAAGCAATCGCCTTGTCAAGGCTTAAATACTGGTTATGGTTTAATAAATCCTATTTCTAACAAAAGATCGGCCTGAATTGCGACCTTGCCTTGCCCCACCCAAATCACTGCGTTGACAACCGACGCACGGATGGCTTATGGTATCAGGTTGGAGCGTGAATCGTTGCGGCGGTGCGGGTAAATTCCGCCGGGGATTGATTATCGACCGGATAAATCGGATAAAATGGCACGGCAATAAGGATAGAAGTTGAAAGCAATCAAGTTACTGATGATCTTTTTGATAACTGCCGCCGCGGCAATTGCCGTCTGGGCCGGTTTGACGCTGCATCGCTATGCGAACAAACCCGGAGCGCCCGTTGATCGTCAGGTTATCTTCGCCATTGCGCCCGGGGAATCTTTAGATCTTGCGGCCGCCCGCCTGCAGTCCGAAGGGGTCATTGCCGGCGCTTGCAAATTCAAACTTCTGGCCCGCATAAAGGGGGACGACAAAAAGCTGAAAGCCGGCGAATACAACCTGACATCTTCCATGACGCCCAATCAAATCCTGGACGTGCTGGTCAACGGCAAGGCCTTTCTTTATCGTGTAACCATCCCGGAAGGATTCAACGCCCGGCAGATTGCTTCCGAAGTATCGGCTCAGGGCCTGGGAAATGCAGATGAATTCATGGCATTGGTAAAGGCGCCTGAAACGGCGCGACGCTTGGGCGTCGAAGCACAAAATCTGGAGGGCTATCTTTTTCCGGACACCTATTTTTTCCCCAAAGGGGTCGCCGCCCTGACCATTATCCAAAAGATGGTGGCGCGTTTCAAGGAGAAGTTTGAACCGGCCTGGATCGAACGGGCCCGGGAGCTGCACTTTTCAATTCATGAAATTGTGACCCTGGCCTCCATCATTGAGAAGGAGACCGGCACGCCGGGCGAACGCCCCATAATCTCGTCGGTCTTTCACAATCGGCTAAAAAAGAAAATGCGGCTGGAGAGCGACCCCACAGTCATCTACGGCATCAAGGATTTTGACGGCAACATCAAGCGCAGCCATCTAAAAACGCCGACCCCCTACAACACCTACACCATCAAAGGGTTACCACCCGGACCGATCGCAAGCCCGGGAAAGGCGTCAATTGAAGCGGCACTGTTTCCGGCTCAAACCGGCTTTATCTTTTTCGTGTCTAAAAAAGATAAGACCCACCACTTTTCCACCACTATCAAAGAACACAATCGGGCCGTTCGAAAGTACCAGCTTCGGCGGCGCCGGAAGCCCCCTTCCTGATCCGGACGCAGCCGTAACAATAAACCGGCCATGCCGGAGCGGTCAAAGGAGACAAAATGGAGTCCCTGAACCTTACTGAAATCCAACGGGCCGGCCAGCGTTTGATGGTTGGATTTGACGGCCCGACATTCAATGACACCCTCAAGTACTATATCGACGGAATTAAAGCCGGGGGGCTTATCCTTTTCGCCCGCAACATCATCTCCCCCGGCCAGGTTGAAGAGCTGTGCGGCCAGGCCCAGGCCTACGCATCCCAATGCGGCCAGCCCCCGCTCTTTATCGGAATTGACCAGGAAGGCGGAACAGTGGCGCGTCTCAAGCCGCCGTTTACCCAATTCAAGGGCAACCCGTTCATGACATCCAGGGATGATGCCATCCATTTTGCGCGCACCACCGCCCGGGAACTCAACCAGATCGGGGTTAACATGAACATGGCCCCGGTCCTCGATGTGCTGCCCGCAGACGGCCCCAGCGTCATGCAACACCGTGCTTTTGGCAATGATCCGGCCCATGTGGCCCAAATGGGGACAACGGTCATCAACCATCTGCAGCAGGCGAACATCCTGGCCGTGGCCAAGCATTTTCCGGGTATCGGCCGCACCGTACTCGATTCCCATGAGGATTTGCCGGAGCTGGACCTGGATGCCGAGACCCTGGCCGCCACCGATATGCAGCCGTTTCAAGCCGCCATTGACACCCGGGTGGCGGGAATAATGCTCTCCCATATCCGCTACCCCGGACTCGATCCCCAATGGCCGGCCAGTCTCTCCCGGTTGATCGCGGAGAAGATCCTGCGCAACCGCATGGCCTTTCAGGGCCTGGTGCTCACCGACGACCTGGACATGGGGGCCATCGCCAGGCACTACGCCCCGCAGGTGATTGTGAAACAGTGCCTGAATGCCGCCGTGGATATTCTTTTGATCTGCCACGCCGGACCCAAGATCGAAGAGGCCCTGGATCATATCCTGGCATACCGGAAAGCCGATGATGACCTGCTCCGCAAGGAAGAAGAGAGTCTCCGGCGGATACTGCGCGCCAAGGAAGAATATCTTGGCCCGTAGTCTTTCAAGGCCATGGGCCCCGGGCGCAGACAACAAAAGAAATGGTGCGCGACAATCAATCCCGATGTTGCCAAACGGTGCGCCGGTGACGGGAATAGACATCGTCCTGCAGACCGGCAATGTTTTGCCCTGTTTCAAGATAGTGGTGGGCGGCCGATGCAATCATGGCCGCATTGTCTCCGCACAAGGACAACGGCGGCATGTGCAGGCCAAGCTTTCCGCGCTCCGCCGCCTCGATAAGCCGCCCCCTCAACCCTTGATTGGCCGCCACACCACCGACAACCGCCACATGGCGGCATTTTTTGACTTGGGCCGCATACAGGAGTTTGTGCACCAGCACATCCACGACCGCGGCTTGAAATCCGGCGGCGATATCGGCCTGATGTTCAAGGACCCAGGCCTTTGAATTGCCGGTTATGAGGCGATGCACAGCGGTTTTCATACCGGAAAAACTGAAATCGAATTGCGTCTTATCCAGGTAGGGGCGTGTAAATACGATCTTTTGCGGGTCTCCCCGCCGGGCCAGGCCATCGATGATCGCACCGCCCGGATAGCCCAGGCCCAGCATTTTGGCCACTTTGTCATAAGCCTCGCCGGCGGCATCGTCACGGGTCTGGCCCAACAGTTGATAGTCCCCCCTGGCCTTGAGGTAATAGATTCCCGTATGTCCGCCGGAAGCCAGCAAAGCGGCAAATGGAAAATCCGGCGGATCATCTGCAAGCAAAGCCGAGTACAAGTGCCCCTCCAGATGGTCCATGGCCAGTAACGGCAGCTTGCGGGCATAAGCAAAAGCCTTTGCAAAAGAGAACCCCACTAAAAGAGCGCCCACCAGGCCGGGGCCCTGGGTGGCCGCCACCGCATCAATCATTTGGGGCTCCGGGCCGGCTTGTGCCAATGCTTGTTGAACCACCGGCACGATAGCCTCCACATGCTTGCGGGAAGCCAATTCAGGCACCACGCCGCCGTAAAG
>JBFFHG010000378.1:0-4697 GCA_041557055.1 Desulfosarcinaceae bacterium | reverse complement strand
GGCGGCAGGTGATGTTGGCGCGTACGGTGTGAATGTCGCGGGCCTGTTCCGGGTGGCAGGTCTGGCAACGTTGAACATCGTAAAATTTCAGGTAGGCGTGCGAATCGGCCAGGCGGCTGCGGTTGCGTATCCGGGCGGCGGTTGGACTGTATGGAAAAAGACCCCGTCGAACGCCGGGAATTTGTACCAGCGATTCCTGGTTTCGGGGAAACATCTCATATTGTTCATAATAGCCGGTGCTGGCCTCCCGGTCGCGATAACGCCGAATGGCCGAAGAGACCTCTTCCTGGGCAACCGCCGGCGCCGGCCATCCCAGCAAGCCGCAGATCACGGCGGCGGTCGTCGCCACGGCAGACCAAGTCCAAGGCTTTTTGATGGTTTTCATGGCTGCAACCCCTATTGACTTTTATGATAACTGATGGGCTCAATGGGTTGGCCCACGGGTTTGGGCAACCTGACCAATTGCTCCCAATGGGCTTGCAACGTTTTCAAATCCTCATTCTTATGTTTGTGGCAGGTCTGGCAGGAGTTGGGTACCTGCGGATTCTTCAGCGTATCTTCCGGCAAAAGGGTCACGAAAACATGGCTGTGGATATCTCCGGACTCGGCGCTTTTGGCAATTTTGGGCATATGGCATCCGATGCAGTTGGCAAAGGAATGGATAGCGTGCCCCATGTTATTGTTAACCATTTCATGGCATTGCAGACATTGTCGCGAGCCCGCCGCGTTGGTCTGCGAGCGCGTCGGCGCAATACCGATCTGGTGCACATAGTGACAGGAGGTGCAGGTCACGCCCTCGGCGTAATGCTGGGATTGCGCCCAGTCGATGTACTGTTGATGATGCCCCTTGGAAAATTCATTGGCATAGACATGTTTAACGTCACCGCCGGCAAAAGAGGTTGACTGATAATAGGCCTCCAGGGACTTGCCCGGTTCGTAACCCACCGGCCAGCCGGCCCCTTTGTGCTGGGTCGCCTTGCCGCGGTTGTGGCAGGAACCGCAGATCTGGACCGCCACGCCCATGGTCATTTTGGCCGGATTGATGATGGTCTGGCGCTTTTCAAAAACGGCGGTTTTGGGCAGGGCCGCATGCCAGGACCCTTTGCCGTGACAGGCCTCGCAGCCCGTGCCCAACTCGCTGAAACGCTGCGTTTCCAGATCCACGCCGGTGAGATGGCAGCCGCCGCATTTGAGCAGCCAGGGGCGCTTATCCCAGTCGGCTTCCTTGTAATTGACCCAGCGGTGGGTTTCGGCGTTATACTGAACGGGCGAGATGTAGAGGATGCCCTCTTTTTCGACGATATAGCGTTGCTTCCACTGGCTGCCGATGGTGTACTTGATATCCTCCACTTTTGGAATCCAGATCTGGGCGGCGGGTACTTTCAACGTGTCCTCCAATTTGGCCAGATCCTCCCGGATCTTGGCTTCATCAAATGGCACGATGATTACATCCCTGTTTTTCTGGGCATCCTGGGTCATGCGGCTGTGCAAGGTCATTTTCCACGAGTCGTAATGCTCCAGATGACAAGTCTTGCAAGTCTCCGCGGTCACATACCCCTTGGGTTGCGCCAGCACGCGCTGCATGTCAACGACCTGTTCCCCGCCGCAGGCTGTCAATATCAAGGCCACAGTCACAAAAATTCCAATGATTAAAAGGGATTTCATGGACAACCTCCTTAAATGTATAAACAATATGTTTGGCCGACAGCATGGCCCGGGCATCGGTATTTGGCCATAAAATGCGGATTTAAACGTGCTTGCGGTACAAAGCGCAACACACCGCGTGACCATCGGATCAAGGATATTCCCTAAACCAACAGCAGACCGGGAAGGGAATGCGACCGAATGCGGAATCGGAAATGATACGAGCGAGAGTGCAAGGACGAAGATACGATGAAAGCTTGACCAAAAAAGTATACAATTACACTAATCGTGGCGTTTGGATATTGTCAAGCGGTAATTTTATGTCAGGCGGGGTAATTCATCGACTGTCTGATTGTAATTTGTGCCGCCTGGCTATTGGATTTTGGCCTTATACAGTCTCAGACTGTTGCTCACCACCGAAATGCTGCTCATGGCCATGGCCAGGGCCGCCAGGATGGGGTGGAGCTGGCGCAGCATCATGGGCAGGGATTCAATGGGGGCCAGCACGCCGGCAGCCACGGGGATCAGGATGGTGTTGTAGACAAAGGCCAGGAAGAGATTCTGGCGCACGGTGCGCATGGTGGCGCGGCTGACGGCGATGGTGCGCGGAATACCCATCAGGCTGCCGCTGGAGAGGATCACGTCGGCGGTTTCAATGGCCACGTCCGTTCCCGTGCCGATGGCCAGGCCCACATCGGCCTGTGCCAGGGCGGGGGCGTCGTTGATGCCGTCGCCCACCATGCCCGCCAGATGGCCGGCGGCCTGAATCTCTTTGACCTTGGAGGATTTATCCTCCGGACGCACTTCGGCATAGATATCATCGATGCCCACTTGCGCGGCAATGCTTTTGGCCGTTTGGGGGTTGTCGCCGGTGAGCATGACCACCTTCAGGCGCTGACGATGCAGATCGGCAATGGCTGCTTTGGAATCGGCCTTTACCCGGTCGGCCACAGCGATGAGTCCCGCGACGCGGTCCTGCCGGGTTACCACCATCACGGTTTTGCCTTGTTCCTGCAACCGCCGGATATCTTCGGCGACGGCCTCCGGCAGATCGGTTCCGAACCACTTGGGTTTGCCGACCCGCACTTGGTCCGCATCGATTTCGGCTTCCACGCCGTAACCGCCGTGGGCCTTGAATTGTTTGGGCTCCACCAGTTTCAGGTCCCGGGTTTTGGCCTCGTTTACAATGGCTTTTCCCAGGGGATGCTCTGATCCCTGTTCTGCCGAAGCCGCCAGGCGCAGCAACGTTTCCGGGGTTATCTGCGCGCCATCGGCTGTGACCACATCGGCCACCGCCGGCTTGCCCTCGGTGATGGTGCCGGTTTTGTCCAGAATGATGGTGTCCAGTGCGGTGGCCTTTTCCAGGGCTTGGGCGTGTTTGAACAAAATGCCCTTTTCAGCGCCTTTGCCCGTGCCGGCCATAATGGCGGTGGGCGTGGCCAGTCCCAGGGCGCAGGGGCAGGCGATGACCAGCACGGCCACCAGCCGGATCATGGAGGGCACGAATTCGCCGGTAACCGACCACCAGATGGCGAAGGTTGCCAGGGCGATGAGAATCACGCCGGGAACGAAGACGGCCGCCACGCGATCGGCCAGGGCCTGGATGGGCGCCTTGCTGCCCTGGGCCTCCTGGACCAGTCGAATGATCTGGGCCAGGGCGGTCTCCCGGCCCACGCGGGTGGCGCGAAATTTGAGCCGCCCGTGACCATTGATGGTGCCTCCTATCACGTTGTCGCCGGGTTTTTTGTCCACCGGCAGGGGTTCGCCGCTGAGCATGGATTCGTCCACGGCGGATTCGCCGTCCGTCACCGCACCGTCAACGGGAATGCGCTCGCCCGGCCGCACCACCACGATCATCTCCCTTTTGACCTTGGCCAGCGGAATCTCTTTTTCCGTGCCGCTCTCCATCACAAAGGCGGTTTTGGGCTGCAGGCCGATGAGTTTGCGAATGGCGCTGCCGGTTTTGCCTTTGGTGCGGGCTTCAAGCATTTTGCCCAGTTTGATCAGGGTAATGATCACCGCTGCGGTTTCAAAGTAGACATGGTCGCCCATGGATGAAAAGAGCAGCACGGCCAGGGAGTAAAAATAGGCGACCGATGACCCCAGGGCCACCAGCACATCCATGTTGGCGCTCTTGTTGCGCAGGCTTTTCAGGCCGCCGACATAGTAATCCCAACCGGTGTAAAACTGCACGGGCGTGGCCAGGGCGGCAAAGAGCCAGTTGACCCAGGCCCCATGGCTCCAGGTCCCGATCAGGCTGAAATCGCGCCCCATGCTCAGCAGAAACAGGGGCAGGGCGAAAATCACACCCACCATGAATTTGCGGGTTTGGTCCAGAATTTCAGCCCGGCGGGCGTTCTGTTCGGCATCTTCGCCGGTTTGGCCCTCTTGGGGTGCGATGGCCCCGTAGCCGGCCTTTTCGATGGCCTCTACAATCTCCTCAATGGTTGTCAGGTCGGCCAGATAATCCACCGAGGCCCGTTCGGAGGCGAAATTGACCGAGGCCCGCACCACGCCGGTCACTTTTTTGTTGAGGGTGCGTTCGATGTTGGCCGCACAATTGGCGCAGCTCATGCCGGTCAGGGGCAAATCCGCATGGCCGGCCGGAACGGTGAAGCCGGCCCGCTGCACATTGTCAACCAGATCGGCGACCTTCAATCGGGCGGGATCAAAGCTGACCTTAGCCTGTTCCGAGGCGAAATTGACCGCAGCCTCGCTGATACCGCCAAGCTTGTTGAGGCTGCGTTCCACATTGGCCGCGCAATTGGCGCAGCTCATGCCGCCGATGGGCAGGGTTATGGTTTTTTCGGCCATCGATTCTCTCCATTTTCAGGCAAAAGGGTTTTCAAATAATGCCCCCTGCCTCAGTGACAGGCCGGCGGCCGGCCGCCGGTGGCCTTGTTGAGCCGTTCCAGGTAGCGGCGCCAGAAGCCTTTTTTCCTGCTTTGGGTATATTTTTGAGGCTCGGTATCGAATGCATTTTTGCACCCCTGGGCGCAAAAATAGATTTGAATCCCGTTATAGCAGGTCCGGGCGGCCGCCGTGGCCGGCCT
>JBFFHG010000377.1:0-4698 GCA_041557055.1 Desulfosarcinaceae bacterium | reverse complement strand
GTGACCATGATGCGAACAGCGGCATTTTCCACCATGAATCTGCGCCGCGGCTCGGGATTGGCGGGATCGATGGGCAGAAATGCGCCGCCGGCTTTCAATATCCCCATCAGGCCGATCACCATCTGCGGGCTGCGTTCAACACACAAACCAACGATGGTGTCCGGCGTCACCCCCATCTTTTTAAGATGCCAGGCCAGTTGATTTGATTGCTGGGCCAGTTGACGGTAGGTTAACGTTTCCTGCCCGTATCGCACGGCCTCGAAATGGGGAAACCGCTCCACAGCGGATTCGAACAGTTCGTGGCCTGTGCGGAACGGGCCGATGTCCGAACCGGTGCGATTCCATTCCCGCAGCATGGTTCGCGCCTCTTGCCCGGTGAGCATGCCGATCCTGGACAGGGGGTGCTGCGGATGGTCAACGGCTTGCCGGATCAACATCTCCAGTTGGCGGCGCATGCGCACGACGGTTTGCGTGCGAAACAACAGGCGATTGTATTCCAGCGCGACCATGATCCGGTCGCCGGTCTCCTGCACCATCAATGTCAGATCGTAAATGGAGCCCGGCGTGACCCGGTCGCCGGGCAGGGGCGATAAGGCCAGGGTGGATGTTCGCTGGCGCGCTGTCGGCGTATTTTGAAACACGAAGGTGGTCTGAAACAACGGTGTCCGGCTGGTGATCCGTTCCGGGCTGATGGCATCCACCACGAATTCAAAGGGCAGGTCCTGATTCGCATAGGCCTCCAGGGCGTTCCGGCGCACACGGCCGACCAGTTGCTCAAACGACGGATCTTTGGAAAGGTCCACCCGCAGGGCCAGCATATTGACAAACAAGCCGATGATGGCTTCGGTTTCCCGGTGACGGTTGCGGTTGGCAATGGGAGAGCCGATCACGATATCTTTTTGGCCGGTATAACGCGACAAAAAAAGAGCGTAAACCGCCAGCAGGGTCATAAACAGGGTGGCCCCTTGCTGACGGCTGAAGGATCGCAGCTTCCCGGCGCAGTCGGCGTCTATGCCGAACATTTCCGTTCCGCCCTTGTACCGGTGCACCACGGGGCGCTCAAAGTCGGTGGGAAGATCCAACAGCTTGGGCGCACCCTCGAGTTTCCGGGTCCAATAGCTCAACTGCTGTTTTAATCCGTCACCTTCCACCCAGCGGCGCTGCCAGGCGGCAAAGTCCACATATTGATATTCCAGCCGGTTCAGTTTCGGTTGCCGGCCCTGGGCCATTGCCTGATAGGCAAGGGACAATTCGCGCATGTAGATTCCCATGGACCAGAGATCGAAGACGATATGATGAACGGCCATCAGAAGAACATGGGCATGGGTGTCCAGTTTGACCAGGGTCGCCCGCCATAACGGTCCCGCGGCCAAATCGAATTCGGCGTCCAGAATTTCAGCGGAGAGCTTTTGGATCGCCGCTGTCTGTTCCCCAACCGCCAGCGGCGTCAAATCAACCAGCGGCACAGGATGGTCAGCGCCGGAGACGATCTCCGTCACGGGCCGGCCCTGCCGGACGGGAAAACGGGCGCGCAGCATCTCATGCCGCTGGCATAAAAAGGCGATGCTTCGCTGAAACGCCGCCGGATCAAGGGGGCCGTCCAGGCGGCAGGCCAGCGGCATGTTGTATATGTCACCGGCGTTGTCCATGCGGCATAAGAACCACAACCGCTGCTGGGACATGGATAAAGGCAGATCGTCGTGCCGGACCGCATGCTCAAGGGGCGGCGATTCGGCGCCGGTCGTCTTGCCGGCCTGGCGGAAATGACGGATCAGCGCCTGTTTGTGGACCCGGAGTTCATCCTTCAATTCCTGTGTCAACACATCTTTGGGGGCGCTGAAGCGCAAGAGTTCACCGTCAACCCAAAGCCGGATGTCCAATTGTTTCAAGCGCGCCAAAAGCGCCTGCATGGATCTCATAAAAACCCCTCGTCACGATCCTGCGCCGCAGGGCTTAAACCGCCCTGCTCTGACCAGAAGCCGGACAATCCGGCAACGGTGGATTTTTCGAAAAAATGATTCAAGGGGATATCGACGCCCAACGCGTCGCGGATTTTTGAGACGGCTTGGGTCGCCATCAGTGAATCGCCGCCCAGGTCGAACCATCCGTCGTTAATGCCAATGGCCTCAATGCCGAGAAACTGCCGCCATATTTCGACCAATTTCTCCTGCAATTCGTTCTCAGGCGGAATATAGGCGGCATCCAGGGCCGGCCGGGGATGAAGCGGCTGTTCCTGCCCGGATGGTGTTGGGGAGGGAACAAGCCGCCCTGGATTGCTTTGGCCGATCACGTCCAGCCGATACTGCAGATCATATGTTGAAATAACAACCTGCGATACGGGTTGCCGTAATGCGCGGGCAAACAGGTCGCGCCCCTCTTCGGGTTCGATGCCGTGAGAGGCGAGTTGGACCGCCATATGGGCGAGATGTTTCGGTGTCTTTAAAGCACCGGTGTTTTCCGCAACCGGCCGGTCAAAGCTCTCCGGGGTCAGGCGGCGCAAGGTGTAGTTCTCGATATCGGCGACGATTTGCCCTGAATGATCCGTAACCGTTACGTTCAGGTGGATACTGTCCGCCGCCGGCCCGCTTTTTTTCACATAGCGGGCGTAACTGAAGATCTTTTGCGGAACAGATCCGTAGATGGCTATTCTTTTGTATGAAAACGGCAAATAGAACGCCTGGCGCTCAACCACGGGAAAACCGACGGCCAAATCCATGAGGGCGGGATGAAAGCCGTAATCGGAAACATCCTGGCCGTACGCCGGCTCCAGTTCAATGCGGGCCAGGGCCTGTTCCTCACCGGCATGAATCTGCTTCAAACTTCGCCATCGCGGTCCGATACGGATGAAACCCTCTTTATTTTCATGGGTTGTCGCGTCGATGACGACAGTTTCCCGGTCACACGCCCCCATAACGGCATTCAAGTCCAACGGATCGGACAGGGTCGGGTCGACGGCGCTGATTCGTCCGGAGGCATGCGCTTTCCAGACGCCGTCAGAGTGAACCGGCCGGCTCTCCACTGTAAAGCCATGGGCGGCGTCCCGGTTATCGAAACGGATACACACATCTTGCCGTTGATCATCATCCATGGTGAGCGGCGCAAGAAAGACGACATCCTGAAACCATACGCACGGTCCCGGCACAAGGCAGTTAAAAGCGGCCCGCACCATTTCAATCCACGCGGTACCGGGCATCAGGGCTTTTCCGTCGGCCCGGTGTTCTTTCAGAACCCAATGGGTCCTTGGGTCAAGTTGGGCATAAAACCGGACGCTGCCGTCATCCATGGGGAGGTACCCGGACAGAAGCGGGTGTCGAACCGGTGTCACGGTCTCTTTTGACGGCCGGGGCGCCGCCGGGGGGCCGGCAGCCTTGGCCGCCATGCCCACATGTCGCCAGGCATCCCAATTGACGGAAATCACCCTGGTTCCGCCGCGGCCCGCTTTGTAATGGGCAAAGGCATCCAAGAACGCATTCGCGCTGCAGTAGTCCACTTGTCCGATGCCGCCCAATATGGCGTTCACCGAAGAACACAAAACCATAAAATCCGGTGGATCGGCGGACAGCAATTGATCCAGCAACAGCGTTCCGGCCACCTTTGGATCGATAACGCGATCCGCTGCAGCGCGTCTCTTCAATTGAATCATGCCGCCGCCGGCGGCACCGGCGGCATGAATGACGCCGTCAATTTTTCCGAAACGCTGCCTGGCGGTGTTCAGGGCGCGCTGCATTTGCATTTTGCTGGTCACATCCGCCTGAAGCACCAGAACCCGGGCGCCCTTGCTCTCAACGGCTTTCAGTTGTTTTATCCTGACGCGCAACGCTCCCGGCGTGGACGGGTCCGCCGCTATGCGATGCCACGTCTCCGAAGAGGGGAACAAGGCGCGTTGAATCATCACGATCGAAGCGTTGTCAACCGTCGAAGCCAAATACCCGGCGATTTCCAGGCCGATGCCGCCCAGACCGCCGGTGATCAGATAGACGCCGTTTTGCTTTAAAGGCAACGGTTCCCCGCCGGTGGCCGGCACGGGGACCGCGTCATAGCCGGGCAGCCACCGGTGGCGCCCCCGCAATGCGGCTATCTGCTTGTCCGGGAAATTGTCCATCAGCAGCCGGGCAAGGTTTCCCACGGCGCCATCGCCCGGGTGCGCGCCCGTCAATTCAGGGTCCGCATCAATGCTGCGCGTGGAGATGTCCGGATATTCCTGCGCAATCACTTTCACCGGCCCGAGAACCAGTGATTGAAGCGGATCAACGCAATCGGTTCCCAGCACATCCCACATTCCGGCGGTGATAACGGACATCCCTGTTCCGACGCCGGGAAACAGCTCCACAAAGGCCTTTGAAATATCGAGCAAGCTGAAAAAGGCGCGGTCTTTTGTCTCTTCCAGGCCGTCAAGGTCCGGAGGGCCGACGGTGTCCCGGCGCGCCAAGGCCCACATGTGGACAATGTGATCCGGCGTTTGTCCGCCAGCCTTTAATTCAGCGAAAAGCTTTGCATAGTCGCCGGAGGCGCCGATCCGCACTGAAAACCGATCGTTTCCCGGACTTTCAAATTGAGCGCCCTGTACAACGCGGATCACGCGGTGTCCGTTGCGGTTCAGCGCCTGGGCCACGTTGTCGCCCAGGTTCCCCGGGCTTGCAAAGAGCACAATGGTCCGGCCCGGGGCGGGGGCGGCCCCGGGCCCATGGGGCCAGCGAC
>JBFFHG010000376.1:0-4699 GCA_041557055.1 Desulfosarcinaceae bacterium | reverse complement strand
TTTGCATACTGTGCTTGATGAATGGTTTGAAAATGTGGTCAAACCCAGGCTGATCTGTGTGGGGGGGTGCCGGGTAACCGGTATCCCTACCACAGCGGCGGACAATAAAAATATGGCGAATCCTATAGAAATTGCAGTGAGTTTGAACTTCAAGTATTGCAGTGACCGCCCTGGCATAGTCGTGGATTCGCGTTCTAAGGCCGAGTATGATGCGTCGCAGCTTGATACAAAGATCCTCATCTACGAGGATTGTGTTGCAGGCTGTTTTTTCCAGTATGGCAAGCTCTTGAAGCAGCACCATGACGCCGGCTTCATTGTGCTGCAGACCGCTCTTGCTCAAGTCGGTTGTGTATCAACAAAATTCAAATTCTGTTGATGAGGTCATTGTTTATGGGGGCAAACCGGCTATGGTGTAAACGATCAAAGATTACCCTGTAAAAACTAATAAAAAAGGGTTTACAGAACCAAATCTCTGTAAACCCTTGTTATTTGTTTGGTGCCGAAGGCGGGATTTGAACCCGCACACCCGTAGGGCACTACCCCCTCAAGATAGCGTGTCTACCAAGTTCCACCACTTCGGCACAAAGATTCTTCGTTTTATTCGGTTTTCTGTGGTTCTTCTTTATCTCCGGCGGTTTGAGGCTGGGCGGCAGGTTGTTGTTCGGTTGCCTGTGATTCCGGTTGGGTTCCATCGGTTGGAGTGACCGGTGCTTCCACGGCCGGCCGGTCTTCCAGAATGGAGCCGCTGGTTCGATTAGTGGCCATATAAGCCAGAATCAGGGACGTGAGCATAAACACCACGGCTGCCGCCGTGGTCAATTTGCTCAAGAATGTTGACGCCCCTGTGGCGCCGAACAAGGTGTTGCTGCCCCCGCCGCCAAAAGCCGCGCCCATGTCCGCGCCCTTGCCGGTTTGCAGCAATACGATCATGATCAGCGCGATGCACACAATTACATGAATAACTATCAGAAATACAGGCATACGTTTTCCAAATCAGCTTTGGTAACGGACCAACTGACCAAAGGATTCCGGGTCCAGGCTTGCACCTCCGACCAGGGCTCCGTCAATGTCTTGCATGGCCATCAGGTCCTTGATGTTTGACGGCTTTACGCTTCCGCCGTATAAAATTCGCAACCCTTGCGCAAATTCGGTATTGTAAATCGCCCCGAACCGCTGCCTCAGAAAGCTGTGAACCTCCTGCGCCTGCTCTTTGGTGGCTGTTTTGCCGGTTCCGATGGCCCAAACCGGTTCATATGCCACCACCAAGGATTTGAGGCTTTCCAAAAATTGGTCTTTTAAACCGTTTTGAACCTGTTTGTCAAGAATAGAAAATGTGTCACCGGCGTCTCGCTGGGATTCGGTTTCACCGATACAAAATACCGGTATAAGTCCCGCCTGGGTGGCCGCCTGGATTTTGCGGTTGATGTTCTCATCGGTTTCGCCATAATACTGGCGCCGTTCGGAGTGACCGATGATAACATAGCGGCATCCGGCCGCAGTCAGCATGCCGGCTGAGATTTCACCGGTGTATGCACCCTCCGGATGCCAATCCAGGTTCTGGGCGCTCAATCCGATGGCGGTGCCTTTGATTTCGGCTGCAACGGAACCAAGGGCGGTAAAGGGCGGCGCAATCATAATGTCCACGCTGGCGACATCGGCCACCAGGGGTTTCAAAGCCTTTGCATAAGCGACGGCCTCCTCACCGGTTTTATGCATTTTCCAATTTCCGGCAATCAGCGGACGGCGTTGATTCATAATGGGGTTCCCTCCGGCCCGCAGGCCTGATTGAAGATGGTTGAACGGCAAGCGTATCCCTATCACAGGGCAGCCGCCGGCCGTTCAATCCATTGAATTAAAATACAAATAAATCTACAAGCTGTTTCCTGCCATTGCGGCCAGATCGACCATGCGATGGGAGTAGCCGGATTCATTGTCGTACCAGGAGAGCACTTTGACCATTTGGTCAACCACGTAGGTTGTCTGGGCATCAACGATGGATGAGAGGGGGTTGCCGTTAAAGTCTGTGGAGACCAACGGCAAGTCACTGTATCCCAGGAATCCGGCCAATTCGCCCTCGGCTGCGGTTTTAAGGGCCGCATTTACGTCAGAGGCTGAAACGCCCGTTTTTTCAATGTTCACCACAATATCCACAATGGAAACATTGGGAGTGGGTACGCGGATGGCCAGGCCATTCAGTTTTCCGGCCAGTTCGGGCAGCACCAGGGCCACCGCTTTGGCGGCGCCGGTGGAGGTCGGAATCATGGACTGTGCGGCGGCGCGGGCCCGGCGTAAATCTTTATGCGGGAAGTCAAGCAGCCGCTGGTCACCCGTGTATGAATGGATGGTGGTCATCAGGCCGGAGCGGATGCCGAAATGGTCCATGAGCACCTTGGCGACCGGGGCGAGGCAATTGGTCGTACAAGAGGCGTTGGAGATGACATGGTGCTGTTTGGGGTCATACTGGGTATGATTGACGCCCATGACGATGGTGGTGTCCGGTTCTTTGGCCGGTGCCGAAATAATGACTTTGCGGGCGCCGGCGGTAAGGTGCTTGGATGCGCTTTCACGATCCCGGAACAGCCCGGTGCATTCCATGGCGATGTCGACGCCCAGATCCTGCCAGGGCAACTGGGCGGGGTCTTTTATGGCTGAGTAGGCAATCCGGCGGTTGTCCACGACAATGGCGCCGTCCTCGGCCCGAATATCATTGTCCAGCTTGCCATGGACAGAGTCATATGCCAGCAGATGAGCCATGGTAGGTGCATCGGTAAGATCATTGATGGCCACAACCTCAACATCCGGATGTTTGAGAGCGGCTCTGAATACCATGCGGCCGATTCTTCCAAATCCGTTGATCCCAACCTTTACGCTCATTTTTCCTCCTTTGAAATGATGTGATGATTCTGTTTGGTGGGGCAAGGCACTTTCCCGGTCAGCTACGCTTGTTGCCTTTGAGTATCCCGCTGGCCATGGAAATGCTTTTTTTCCCAAAATTTTCAAGTTGCTCGGCGAGTTCGGTCAGTGATTTTTCTTTGCGCAGATTCACCGCTTTTATAACCATGGGCAAATTGACGCCTGAGATCACTTCGATCCGGCCCTCCTCCAGAAAAGAGTAGCTCAGATTGGAGGGGGTTCCGCCAAACATATCGGTAAGTATCAGCACGCCGCCGTCGGCTTTCAGTCGCTTGATGCCGTTTTCGAGTTTGTGACGCAAATCACCGGCGTTTTCGCGCAGATCAATGGATATGAAGTCCATTGCATCCGGACGTTCACCAAGAATGAATTCCGCGCAGTCGATAAATGCGTCCCCCAGTTGCCGGTGGGTGACAATTAGAATTCCGATCATTGTACGTTTAGATCCCTACCGTGAACAAATAGATACCGCTAAAGAAATTTAAGCCATACTGTTGTTCGACATGGGGGTTAAGCCACAAAAAATATCAATCGTCAAGTCTGCATTTTCAAGAAACCGCTATGTAAATTGAATGTCGCGGTGAATCAGGCCAACTATGGGTTGCTTGTGGCGGATATGATCATACACTTTTTGCGCAATGACCACTGAACGATGCATGCCCCCGGTGCAGCCGATGGCAATGGTCAGGTACGCTTTGCCTTCCTTTTCGTAACGCGGGATCAGGTAGTCGAGCAGTCCCAGATATTTTTCCAGAAAAATAGCTGTTTCAGGATTTTCGAGGACAAATTTTTGAACCTCGACGGACTCCCCGTTTTGGGTTTTCAGTTCCGGTACGAAATAGGGATTGGTTATAAAACGAACATCGATTATCAGGTCGGCATCCGGTGGTGTGCCGTGTTTGAACCCGAAAGAGACCACATTGATGGTCATGCCGGAGATGGCCGTATGCTTTTGTGCGATATTGAGGATGGCGAATTTCAGTTCATGGACGCTGTAATGGGAGGTGTCGATAATATGATGGGCGTCCCGGCGTAACGGCCTGATCTGTTTTTTTTCTTTACGGATGGTGGCAACCAGACTGCCGCCGGCGGCCAGTGGATGGTGGCGCCGCGTTTGGCTGTAACGTCGGATTAAAACCTGTTCATCTGCATCCAAAAAAATGATGGTGACATTGAAACCGCTCTTGACCAATTGGCGCCTAAGCTCAGGATAGCCGGATAGAAAATTGTGATCACGCAGATCCATCACGAAAGCCCATCCGGCAATATTTTCAGAACTTTTGCAGGCGTGTTCCAGAAAAACAGGGACCAACCGGCCAGGCATGTTGTCGATGCAATAGAAACCGGCGTCCTCAAAAGATGCCAGTGCAGTTGTTTTGCCTGAACCCGAGCATCCGGTTATGATAATGACGTTTTGTTGCTTCACTAAAAATCTTCATCCTCTTCACCGATGGCCGCAAGGATTTCTTCTGATGTTTGTGATTGCATCAGTCTCGCTTTAAAACTGCCTTTTTTAAGCAGACGGGAAATGCGGGCCAACAGTTGAAGATGTATGCCTGCGGAATTTTCCGGGGTTAACAGAAGAAAGAAAATGTGCGTCGGCCGGCCGTCAATGGATTCGAAATCAACTCCCTGACGGCTGAGGCCAAATCCTAAAATCAACGTCTCCAGGTTTTTGAATTTTCCGTGGGGGATGCCGATGCCGCCGCCGATACCGGTACTGCCCAGCCGTTCGCGTTCTAAAAGTACTTTGACAAGTTGTTCTCGGCTGGCGCCGGTGGCGGAG